>JBAPYY010000444.1:0-5775 GCA_049284975.1 Occallatibacter sp. | reverse complement strand
GCGCTTTAGCACCGGCAAGGTCGCCGGTCTTGATTCGATCCAACATCTCCAGCGCAACTGTGTTGGGCTTATCATCGGTGTCAAGCAGCTTGTATTGCCCGTCTTCTTTCACAACAAAGAACGTAAGATTCCTGCCTCCTGGGATCTGCACCTTTACGCGATAACCGGTTGCGTCATTGCCTTCGACCTTGGGATCTATCTGCTGCAACCTGATATCGATCTCCACGTCCTGCGAGCTATCCTCGCGGGCCAGCCAGCTATTCATTTTCTTGCCTGACTCAAGCGCCTCCTTCATCTCGTCCGCATCCTCGCTCTTCATCACAGCTCGCGCATTTCGGCTGGAGACCGCCTCAAGTTCGGCCTGGGTCAGGTCAGGGGACATAGAGAGCAAATAGGCGCGTCTTACAAGGTCTACAGGCGTGTTGGCGAAGTGTATATCCTCGTGGCGTCGCGCTCCGCGCAGCATCGAAGCCAGGCCCATTGTCTGGGCCGCGGTATCGCCGGCAGCACCGGCCTCCAAAAGATCAGCAGCCAATGGGTATTGGCGAATGTTCATCAGCATTTCGCCGGCGGTTCGCGCGGAGCCTTTGAAGGATGCGTCATCCACGGAGCGTTTGTTGACTTCGGCCAGACCAGCTTTGCTTCCGTGCAGAATGGCCTCACTGGCCGCTATCAGCGCGATGGGCTGAGGATTCAACGCTTGCGCGGCCTTGATGGCTCCGTCCGGATCGCCACCATAGAAAAGAGCAAAGGCAAGGTTATTGGTAAGGCCCAGCTCCACCAGCTTGTCCTGGCCCAATTTCTGGTATTCGGCAATAGCTTCCTTCATCTTCGCCTGGCCGCTATAGCGCCGTCCTACCGGGTCGTGTTCCAACATGATTGCCAGGTTGGCCTGCGCTGAATGGTCGTCAGCGTCCAGCCGCACCGCGGCGCGGTAGGCCTCGGTTGCTCCCGCCCAATCGCTTCCGGCGCGCATATCCCGGCCCACCAGATCGTGCTTCAAAATATCTGCAAGCGTTCTCTCGGCCGGCGCAGAGTTGGGGTCCAGCTTCACCGCCTGGCGGGCTTCGGCACGCGCCGCCTCGCCCATCCCTGCCTCCAACAGCACCTTGGCCACCTGCAAATGGTGAACAGCGTCGTTGGGGTATTGCGCGACCAGACTGCGATAAGCGGCCAAGGCCTCGCCAACCTTGCCTTCATGCAGAAGCACAGCTCCCCGCGGCTCGAAGTTAACCAGAATCGCCGGCCCCGCCATGAGCTCTGCTATCTTGTTGCGCAGTTCGGTTGCTTCTGCCACTGTGTAGCGCCGTTTGACGGAATCAAAAACCAAATGAGCCGTGACCACGCCATCTTTTTCCGTGGAAAACTTCTCGGTCAGCAGGGCAGGGCCTATTTGAATCGTTGCGTCCGAAGGCAGTTCCTTGGGTACAAACCCCGTCGGCGGCACAATCCTGTATTTCCACTCTGCACAAAAAGGCTCATACAATTCCCAGTCCGCCGTGCGCGGCCTTTTGGGTGTATCCCTGTCGTCTTTCTTCTTGTCCTCAGCGTCGTCCTTGCGCTTTAGATCATCGGGCAGGCGCTGAAACAGCCCTTCCAGGCGAATTGCTGCGACCGCGCTATCCAGGTCCGTATAGCCTCGCTTAGCCTTCTCGGCTACCAGCTTCAGCTCAAACTGTCGTGACAAGTCCGCAGGATCAGTGCGCTCCACACTGTCCACTTTTTCGGCAATGTATTGCGCCTTCACGTATGAAGCAAGGCCGTCCCTGGTCTCCTTATCGGGCTTGTCGGCATAGGATGAGCGGTAATACGACTCAAACACTCCGGTCGGCTGGGCCCTCTCCGTCACTGTTGCCGGTCCGTTTTCGCCAAGCGCCAGTTCGCGAAACTCCATCAGCACGTTGTCCCCCGAGGCGGATTCCGGCGTCTTCACCAGAGCCATAGTCTCCGGCCGAGCAATCAGCGCCAGCCTGCCTTGATCGCCGGCCGGCAACTGGCCCAGGCGCGCGTAGCGGTCAGTGGCGTCGATCCAGAGCGCCGGTTTGCCGGGCACATACACAATGGCATGATCGAAGAGGCCCATCCCCGGAAGATCGGCCGGCACGTCCATCCGTGACCCGGCGTTGAGCAGCGCCACGTATGCAGGAATGCCGGCAGCCCGCAGTATCGTTACCAGCAGCGTGGCCTTGTCTTTGCAGTCCCCGTATTTCTTGTTAAGCGTATCCGCAGGGTCGTGGGGCATAATCGCCGCTTCGCCGAATTCGATGCCTGTATAACGGACCTCGCGGTCCAGATAGTCCAGAATCGCGCCTTCCTTTTCTGCCACCCCTCTCTTGCCGGCAATCAACTGCTTCACGATAGCCTGCACCGGAGCCGCATTAGCACGGCTATCGACGATCTTCGAGTACTCGGCAGCCATTCCCTGCCACGACGGCCCAGTCGAGAAAGCAATCTCCGGGTAAGTGGCCACATCCCGCGGAAGATATGGCTCTTGCGGCTCAATCCCTTCCAAACGACCCAATTCGTATGTGAGCGTAACCCGCCCGTTTGCTTCGGCGCGCACCGGCTTCAAATCCGGCAACAGCAGGGTTCCGATACGCAGCGTCAGCGAGGCCGGCGCATCGAAAACTGCGCGGCTGTGCTCCACCGGGACCCGTTCCTGGCCAAAGACTATCCGGCCCACCTGTCCGAGCGAAAAAAGCGACTCGTTCTCGCGCTCCACGTACTCTTCTTCCACCACCACCCCTGGCGCAATGGCCGGGAGCGGCGCGCGCAGCCGCTTGCCGTCGCTGTACATTTTGTAGTCGCCGCCACGTGCCGGCGCCTCGGTGATCGAATAAGGATCCAGTTCATGCACTGAAAAGTCCGGCGTAATCACTCTTGCCCGAATCGTGGGCCGCGCTTCGTGCCAAGGCTCCCAGCCCACCGAGAGAGAATCCCATCCCTCTGCGCCTTTTTGCGTGAGGACCTTGTAGATAAAGTGCGCCACGTGCTCCGTGCGCCCTGACTCGTCGAAGGTGTAGCGATGATCTTCATCGAGCAATACCACATTCGTGCCATCCGGAGCGTTCACCGCCGAAGCCGCCTCGTAGAGTGCCTGGGGTGCGAGAGAAAAGTGCGGTGTCTTCGATGCATCTACCAATTGCTGCGCGAGGCAAACCCGCGCGGCAGTCAGTGAGCATATGGCGCAAAACAGCACAACAACACGAGAACGGGAAAGTGAGGACACAATATCACCTGCATGTGCGAGATGGAAACTAAGTTAAATGAAGCCCCAAGGATAAGCAAGGCGCGGAGGGAAAAGAGAACAGATTAGAGCCAGTGCAGGGCAATTCGCCGTTATTGTTAAAGAAGCATAGTGGATTATTGGATTTTAGTCGCATATACTTAACGAGCGTAAGGCAATATACAAAGGAGGCATGGATTGTCCGATTCCGCGAAGGAAAAACTGCTGGATTCGGTGGGATGGAGGATGCTCACCGAACTGCAAAAGGACGCCCGCATCTCCTTTGCCGAACTAGGCCGTCGCGTAGGACTCTCGACACCGGCCGCCGCGCAGCGCATTCGCCGCATGGAAGAGGAAGGCATTATCCGCGCCTACCGCGCTGATATAAATCCGTTGAAAGTGGGTTTGCCCATCACGGCCTTCATTCGCATGAGCATTGTGGGCGATGTGCTGCCCAAGCTGACCGCCCAGATCCGCTCCATGACCGAAGTGGTCGAATGTCACCGCGGGACAGGAGCGGACTCGTTCATCATGAAGGTGAACGTCATCTCGGTCGAGCACCTGAACCACGTGATCGACTCGCTGACGCCCTTTGGAACCACATCGACCTCGCTGATATTGGGGTCGGTTGTGGAAAGAAACCTGCTGGGTCCAGAAAATCTCATCTGGCCGGGCGCAAATAAGACTGATTCCTAGTTTCGAATCCCGGCCAGCAGACCCTCAATCTCCGCCCTTTCTGCCGCAGTAGACAACAGCAGCGGGGCGCGGGCACGGCCTCCGTAGTAGCCGTTGAAATCGCAGGCGTACTTCACGCCGGCAATGCCTAGCTCGCCCACAATGCGCTGATTGGGGCCGCTGATGCGCTTTTGCTTCTCTTCGGCCAGCTTGCGGTCGTGGTCCTTCCAGGCCAGATAAACTTCCTGGCAGGCCTGCGGTGCAAAGGCGGCCATGCCCAGTATGCCTCCAGACGCGCACAACTCCAGCGACTCAAGCAGATTTGAGCCTGCACCGGTGAGAACCTGAAATCCCACCTCTTTGGTTCGCGTCTTGATTTGCGCAGCCGTTGCGACAGCCACGCCGCCGGTCTGGCCACTGATGGAGACAAGCGCATCGCCGTTGCCAACTTTTGGCGTCAACATGCGGCCAGTCACAGCCTCGAAAATAGGCGTTACAGTCACGGTTCGTCGCGGCGAGCCAACGGCGGCCGCGACCAGAGCGCGAATTCGATCGAGGTTGCCCGAGGAATCCTTGATACCGATAATGTTGGGGTGCTGCGCCAGTTCGGCCGCCACTTCGATGGGAATGTTGTAAGGAACGAAACGGGGAATGTTGTAGAGCACCACCGGCAGGGGCGAGCGGTCAGCCACGCTGCGGAAGTAGTTGAGCACTGCGGCAGGCTTCATCTGGGTTGCGAAATAGGTAGATGTGCGGACCAGAACGGCGTCATATCGGAACTCGGCCGCCGCCTCCGCGAGCGCGACGGTCGCCTTCACGCTCTCGCGCCCCACGCCTGCGATGAGCACCTTATCCGGTGCCGCTGCTTCAGCGGCTACGCGCAACACCTCGCGGGTCTCGGCGTCGTCAAGGTATGGAGCTTCGCCCGTTGAGCCCAAAAGCAGTATTCCGGAGAGCAAGCTGCGGGAGTAACGGGCCATATTGGCTTCGATTTTTCGATAATAGACGCGCTCGTCAGGATAAAACGGCGTAGGTACAGCGGCAAATATGCCATCAAGCAACATGCCTATATTGTAAAACCCGGCTCCCCCAAAAAACGCTTGAAAGCTACTTGGAATCCAGTGCCTTCTGGATTTCCGGGCTGATCTGTTGTCCTAAATGATCCAATATCCAGAATTCCATTTTCAACGCGCGCAGCTTTCGCTCTGCCTCGGCCTCTTCCGCAACGCTCGCATAAGAGCGGTGGCTCGGAAAATAGGTCATAACATCATTGAAACTCGCCAAAGCAGCGGTCATTGACACCTCTCGGTACTCCTTGAGGCCGACATACGCGCTCATATAGCGATCGCGCTCTTTTCGCTCCATATAATTCAACGTATTGCTGGAGAGTGCCGACTCCCACGCGGTGGTATTGAAGCCATAGAAGCCCGGACGCAGTTCTCCCACTCGCCGGTTGAGTTCCGCCGGCGACTTCGCCAAGCCGGGCATTTCTGCAATCATCTGATCCAGTTGCACATTGCACTGGCGCACTTGACTCAGATCCTTGCCAAGCTGTTCCTGATCGCTGGTCAATTCCGCGCTTAGGCTCTCTCTGAGTTCATTGACAGCTATGTGCTCCCTCCAGCTCTCACGAATCCCCTCCAAGCCCAAAGCAATCAAAATGCCAATGGTCACGATGAGAATATGCGTCGCAAACTCTTTCAGGGACTTAATCTTGCCCAATGGAGCGTGAATATCCATCGATTCATCCTTCCGATCCGCGAACTACTGCCTTTCAGAGAAACAAATCTGCTTGGCCTCTTCAATCTGCTGAACGTGGCGCAAGCAATGAACGGCAATCGACTGAAGCATCTCGTGACAATTCACTGTGCCCA
>JBAPYY010000443.1:0-1715 GCA_049284975.1 Occallatibacter sp. | reverse complement strand
CAACACATGATACTGGCCCTGGCTGACTACGACAAAAGCATTCGCAAGCAACACGCCAACAATCCATCTAAATCGCATTCGCTTCCTCATTCGCTTGATTGCTCGTCCGATCCTTCTCGCATCCATTCCTAATAGAGGAGGCCATCCTCGGGTAGAGGCTCTGATTCGTCGTGCAGGTAGACCGGCTTGCCTTTCCACGGACCGTAAGCCCCTTCGTGGGATGGGAGATTGTCCTGGCCGGGAATATCGTTGAAGGCATGCATGGTTTCTCTTCCTTATACATCGTTTTGAGGGCGCTGACAGTCCAACTTAGTGATGAACTTTCTGCAATCCCTGGCTTCTTTCTCTTGCTCCCGCCCAAGCCTCTGGGGTACATTGGGCTGAGCCATAGGAGGCAAGTTCTTTTATGACCACGATTTCCGCTTCTCCGATCGTTGCCGCGGCGGGCGGCAGTTTCCTGCTTGAAACCCGCACCCCCGACGAAGTCTTTACCCCCGAGGACCTGAACGAAGAACAACGGCAGGTTGCCTCGACCGTGGCGCAGTTTGCCCGCGACGAAATTCTGCCCAACGCGGTGGACCTTGAGGCCAAAAAGCCCGGCGTGCTGGCTGGGCTGCTGCGCAAGGCCGGCGATCTGGGCTTCACGTCGGTAGACGTTCCCGAAGAATACGGCGGCATGGGGATGGACAAAATCACCTCCACGCTGATCACCGACCACCTCGCGGTGCTGGCCAGCTTTTCAACGGCCTTTGGCTCCCATGTCGGCATCAGCACGCTGCCACTGGTGTGGTACGGCACCGAGGAGCAGAAGCGGCGCTACCTGCCCAAGCTCGGCTCGGCGGAGTGGGTTGGCGGCTATGGGCTTTCAGAGGCCAGCTCCGGCTCCGACGCCATGAATATCCGCACGCACGCCACGCTGTCGCCTGATGGCACGTACTACACTCTCAACGGCGAGAAAATGTGGATTACCAACTGCGGCATCGCCAGCCTCTACACAGTCTTTGCCAAGATTGTTGACCCCGTGTCGGGCACTGAAAAGTTTTCCGCTTTTCTGGTGGAGCGCGACACACTCGGCCTGACCGTGGGCGCCGAGGAACACAAGCTGGGGATTCGCGGCTCATCCACTTGTCCGCTGGTGCTGGACAACTGCAAGATTCCCGCAAGCAACCTTTTGGGCGAGGCGGGCAAGGGCCACCATATCGCATTCAATGTGCTGAATGTGGGCCGCTTCAAGCTGGGCGTGGCCTGCATCGGCGGCGCGCGGCACGCCATCGCGCACATGATCCGCTATGCCAAAGAGCGGAAGGCTTTCGGCAAAACGATTTCCGATTTTGGCCTGATTCAGCGAAAGATTTCGGCCAGCGCCACACGGCTTTACGCCGCCGAAAGCATGGCCTACCGTACAGCGGGCATGATCGACGCGGCGCTGGAGCAGCTCGGACCTCATCATTCCCGTTCGCAGCGCGACGTTCAGCAGCGCATAGAGGAGTACGCCGTCGAGTGCTCCATCCTCAAGGTCTACGGCTCGGAGATGCTCTCGCTGGTGGCCGATGAACTGGTGGCGACCATGGGCGGCTACGGCTACGTCGAGGAATACCCGGCGGAACGCTTCTATCGCGACGCGCGCATCAATCGAATTTTTGAGGGCACCAACGAAATCAACCTGATGATTATCACCGGTTGGCTGATGAAGCGCGCTTTGAGCGGGCAACTGC
>JBAPYY010000442.1:0-2485 GCA_049284975.1 Occallatibacter sp. | reverse complement strand
GCACCGGTGCGAATCGCCCCAACTTGCGATTTGACTCTCAACGGAAAATAGTGAAGACGGAGGAGAAAGCGTTTCACCCAGCGTCCGGTTCTTCGTTCCGGGCATGCTGATCTTTCCAATTATTTAGAGCCGTTTGTCTTGCATCTTTGGAGGAGTAATATCAATCGAAATACGCCTGTGCGGTAGGCAAAAGGTTGGACTAAAAAAAGGAGCTTGGCATGGTGTACTCCGAAACAGCATTCCGCGGATCGTCCGCTGTCCTGGTTCTGATCGCCTGCCTCGCGTGGTCAAGTACGCTTTCCCCCGCCCAGGGAACGAGTCAAAAAACTGCCTCAACAACGGGCGAAGCGGGTCTCGTCGCCTGGCAGCAGGTCTATTCCGTGCTGACAACTCCTCGCTGTATCAATTGCCACACCGCCACCAATTATCCGGAGCAAGGCGACGACCGGCACCGTCACTTGTTCAACGTGGTGCGTGGGCCGGGAGGCAAGGGTGTGCCGGGCCTGAACTGTGCGACCTGCCACCAGTCCGCCAACGCGGATAGCACCGGTGTTCCCGGAGCTTATAACTGGCACCTGGCGCCGCTTTCGATGAAGTGGCAGGACACTCATGACAACATCCTGTCGAGCACAGCGGTTTGCCGGTCTCTTACCGATCGATCCAAGAATGGCAGCCTGGACGGCCCCGGCATCGTGCGCCACCATGAGCAGGAGCCTTTGGTGCTGTGGGCGTTCCAGCCGGGACGCCGCCGCGACGGCACTGCGCGATCTCTGCCCCCACTCACTCACGAAGAATTCGTTGCCGCCACGCGGACGTGGGTCGACGCGGGAATGCCTTGCCCACAGAACCCTTGATCACGGAGGCTCTCATGCAAACTTATAAGCTGACGGTAAACGGTCAAACGAGAGAGGTCACCGCTGACCCCAGTACTCCGCTGCTTTGGGTGTTGCGGGAAGATCTGAAGATGACCGGCACGAAATACGGTTGCGGCATCTCCGCATGCGGGGCATGTACGGTACATCTGGCGGGAGTCGCGACCCGCTCGTGCGTGGTTCCCATTTCACTGGTCGGCGTCCGGCCCATCGTGACCATCGAGGGCATCGGAGAAGATCATGTGGGCCGCGCGGTTCAAGACGCCTGGGTAGCCGAGGACGTGGTGCAGTGCGGCTACTGCCAGAGCGGTCAGATCATGAGCGCCGTGGCGTTGCTCAAGAGCCGCAGGAAACCTACTGATGAGGACATCGGGGAATCGATGGGCGGAAACATTTGCCGCTGCGG
The DNA here is from genome assembly GCA_049284975.1 of Occallatibacter sp. GTDB lineage: Bacteria > Acidobacteriota > Terriglobia > Terriglobales > Acidobacteriaceae > Telmatobacter. Next base: position 1,207 of record JBAPYY010000442.1, on the reverse strand, counting down.
CACCTACGTTCGCATCCGCAAAGCGATCAAGACCGCTGCACAGCAGCTGGCGTAAAGGAGAACACTATGCCCGCGACCACTCTGTTGAATTCGGAATCAGGTCTCAGCCGACGCAGTTTCCTGCGCGTCTCGGCGACGGCCGCCGGCGGTTTAATCATCGCTCTCTATCTCGATTTTCCAGTACAGGCGCAGGCTCCGCAAGCCAAGTCGTATCCTCCGGATGCCTTCGTTCACATTCAGCCAGACGGCAGGATCGTCATTCAGGTGAATCGCCTCGAGTTCGGCCAGGGAGTTCAGACTTCGCTGCCGATGCTGCTGGCCGATGAGATGGACGCTGACTGGCCGCACGTCGTGGCGGAACTCGCCCCGGCCGCCGATGTCTATAAGGATCCCGTGTTTGGCATCCAGATGGTAGGCGGCTCGGGCTCGATCGCCCACTCTTTTCAGCAGTACCGCGAACTGGGTGCCAAGACCCGCGCCATGCTGGTTGCGGCCGCCGCGCAGCAGTGGAAGGTATCGCCTGCGCAATGTCGAACGGAATCGAGCGTTGTGTACGGCCCCGGCGGCCGATCTGCCAGATACGGCGAACTTGCCGACGCCGCGGCTCACATGCCCGTGCCGGAAAATGCGCCCCTCAAGAAAGCATCCGCGTTCAAGCTCATTGGCAAGGACACGCGACGGCTCGACAGCCGTCCGAAGTGCGATGGCTCTTTAAAGTTCGGCCTTGATCTCGACCTGCCCGGAATGAAGGTGGCAGTTGTGGCGCATCCTCCTATCTTTGGCGGAACACCTAAATCAATCGATGATAAGGCGGCGCGGGCCGTTCCCGGTGTGATCGATGTCTTCGAAATCCCTACCATCAGCAAGGGAACAGCTGTAGCCGTCATAGCAGACAAGTTCTGGACCGCCAAGCAGGCACGCGATCGGCTTTCCATCGATTGGGATTTTTCTCACGTCGAACCGGCTGATACCGAGCAACTGCGGGCAAAGTATAAAGAGCTAACGCGAACTCCGGGCAATGTTGCCGTGACTCGCGGAGACCTCAGCGTGCTCGATGGCATCAGCGCCGCCAACCGCTTTGAGGCGGAATATGAATTTCCCTACTTGGCTCACACTCCGATGGAGCCGTTGAATACCACCATCCGGTTTGACGGCAACCGCGCTGAAGTTTGGGTCGGTTCTCAATTTCAAACCGTCGATCAAATGG
>JBAPYY010000441.1:0-5943 GCA_049284975.1 Occallatibacter sp. | reverse complement strand
CGGCGAAGTTAGCGCGCGTCTGCACGCTGGGGTGGTTGTACTCCCAAAACTCGATGAACGGGCTGGGGTTGGGATCTTCCAGCCAGGCCTCGCCTAAATGGTTGAAGGCGGAAACGGCGGTTTTCTGCGGATCGGCGACAAGGCCGTGGATAGCCTCCTGGCCGTAGACATCGGCCTCGTGCTCAAAGTGGCGGCTGAAGGTGTTGCCTGCCGGTTGCAAAATAAAACCGGCAATCGATAAAGCGAAAAGCAGCACCACAAATCCCTGGCGGCTGGCAAGCGGGTAGGTATCACCTAACTGCCAGCGAACTCCAAAGCGGCGCGTCAGCCAGCCTGCAAACCCTGCGCAGGCCCAGAAGACAAAGAACAGGCTGGCGGCCATGCCGGAGAGCTCCTGGGGAATGTGGTTGAGAACGTAATGGCCGCTCTCGTGGCCGAAGATGAAGAGAACCTCGTCGTCCGGCAGCCGGTCTGTCGCCGTATCCCACATCACGAATCGCTTGGTGGCGCCGATGCCGGTAACGTATGCATTGAGCCCGTTGCTCTTGGCGCTGGCCTTCATCAGAAACATGCGGTCGGGAGCGATGTGTGTTCCTGTGCGAGCCACGACGGTTTCCAGTTTCGCAACCAACGCGGAGTGAGTCTTCGTCAGCGGTTCGAATTTGTTGAAGAGCGGATCGATAATCAGCGGCTCGGCGAAGACGGAGAGCAGGATTAGCGGCAGCGACACCAGCCAAATCCAAATCCAGTAGCGGCGCGGCGAGACGCGCACAATCCAGTTGAAAAGCAGCAGAACCGGCGCGCCGAGGAGCACCGTAAGGCACAAGCCTTTGCCCAGATCTTCGAGCCAGCTTCCCCAGCCCTGCACGCTGATGCCGTAGTGGCGTGTGACCGCATGGCCAATCACATCCAACGGCCAACCGGCTATAGTCGTGACGACCAGAAAGACACCAAAGAAGAGCAATCCCTGCACCCAGCGTCTGCGAGACACGCTCTCAGCCCATGCGGCAAAACCGGCGGCCCAGCGCGAGGCCAGCAGCAGCCAGAGGACGGCGATGCCCCACAACGATCCAACAATGTCGAGCGCTGTACTGATGTGGCCAAGGGTGATGGCCTTGGCCAGTTTATCCGGCGGAAGCGAGTAGGCCTGCGTGCTGGCGGGTTGAGATGATGTTTGCGCCGGCTGAGAGTTCGGCGCAGTCGGCATTGGCGCGCTCTGCGCCGAGAGACACGGAACCAGGCCGGCTATCAGCAACGCGATACAGACCGCCAACAGAATTGGTCGCGCAATCGACATGGATAGTTTCCTCTCGAGTAGCTTACTCTGCGACAATTCCTTCTGAAGACCTTTTACATGGTTTTCATGCCTATGACAGATAATTCTTTTGCTTACGGAAGGCGGACGGCCACGAAGACCGCCATCCGCGGGGTCTTTGTCGCTTTTGCGTTAGCCTTGTCCGTCGCCGCCTGCGCGCAGCAGCAAGAGACCACGCCTGTACTCCTGAACGCGATGACGACTGAGCTCCATCGCGCCTTCACCTCGCTCGGCAAGCAGGAACCCGGCAAGCAGTTGCCGCCTTATTTTCTGAGCTATTCGGTGGGCGACGCTGACGTTGTGGACATTCGCGCGCAGGCCGGCGCGCTGGTGGATAGCTCCACCAATCATGTGCGTATTGCCGACGTGCAGTTGCGCATCGGCGATCCCAAACTGGACAACACGCACGGCGCTCATCGCGCCTCCGCGGTTACCAGCGCTGCGTTGCCGCTGAACGATGACCGGGAAGCGCTGGCGCGTTCGTTCTGGCTGGCTACCAACGCGGGTTACGGAAAAGCCCTGGACAACTACATGCGCGTGAAGACGGAGACTGAAGTCCACGCCAAAGAGGAGGACAACTCGCCCGACTTCAGCCAGGAGGCGCCGCAGTTGTCGCTCGGTAATCCCGCGCCGCCGGTAAAGATTGACCGCGCGGCATGGGAGCATCGTGTGCGCGCTCTCTCGCGCGTCTTCCGCGATTTCCCGGATGTGAATTTGAACATGGTCATTTTTTCGGTCCAGAACGAGACCGACTACTACGCCTCTTCGGAGGGCTCGCAAGTAGTCACGCCGCACCTGGCTGCGCGACTGGTGGTCTTTGCCATGACGCGCGCCGACGATGGCATGGACCTGTTCCGCGCACAGACCTTCGAGGCCGAGACGGCAGATGGTCTCCCCCCGCAGGCGGAGATGGAAGCCGCAATTCGCGAGCTGGGCACAAGCCTTGAGGCTCTGCGCAAAGCTCCAGTAACGGAACCCTTCGACGGGCCGGCGATTCTCTCTGGCCGCGCCGCGGCAGTCTTCTTCCACGAGGTACTCGGCCACCGGCTCGAAGGCCAGCGCCAACGCGGCACCGAAGAGGGACAGACCTTCACCAAAGAAGTGGGCCAGACAGTCCTGCCCACCTTCCTATCCGTGGCCGACGATCCAACGCAAACCACTTTCGGAAATACCTGGCTCAGCGGAAGCTACGAGTATGACGACGAAGGACAAAAGGCGCGCCGCGTCGAGCTGATCCAGGACGGCGTGCTGAAAAATTTCCTCATGTCGCGGCTGCCGATTGCCAGTTTCAGTTCCTCCAACGGCCACGGCCGCGCGCAGACAGGAAAGGTGCCGACCGGCCGCCAGGGCAACCTCATTGTGACCTCAACGAAGATGGAGCCGGAGACCAAACTGCGCAAGCAGTTGATCGACGAAGCCAAGAAGCAAGGCAAACCTTACGGGCTTTACTTCGAAGACATTTCTTCGGGATTCGCCGTCACTCAGCGCAGTTCGCCGCAGGCTTTTCAGGTGATTCCGCTGGTGGTTTGGCGCGTCTATGTGGACCACCGGCCGGACGAACTGGTCCGCGGCGTCAGCATTGTGGGCACGCCGCTTGCGGCCATGAAGAGCATTGTGGCTACAGGCGACAAGTATGAAGTCTTCAATGGAGAATGTGGCGCGGAGTCGGGGACCATTCCGGTCAGCGCCGTAGCTCCTGCCATGCTGGTAAGCACAATGGAAACGCAAAAACAAGCGCAAGGCACGGCGCGTCCGCCGATCTTGCCGGTTCCGACGTCGGAAGCGGCAACACCTGCAAAGAAGGAGGCGCAATGAACCCGATCCGTTCAATCGAATTGCTTGCCGGGTGCCCCACCCTCGCCGCGCTCTTGTTTTTGCGGCTAGGGTGGGATAGCACGAACCCGAGGTGGCTTTGATCATCTTTCAATTAGAAATTGGAGACGCAATGAGATTGATTCGTCCAATCGAATTACTTGCTGCAGCGGGACTGTTAGCGGTCTGTCTCACCGCGTCCGCACAGCCCGCACCCCAGCCCACCCGCGCCGATGCCGAAAAAGACCCCGTCCTCAAGGCCATGCTCACCGAGCTCGACCGCAGCAAAACCCAGTTGCAGTTGAAGGATGTCGCCAAGCCCTTCTTCATCCAGTACCGCATTGAAGAAATCGACAACTTCGAAACCAAGGCCCAGTTTGGCGCCACGACTCGCTCTGAGCGCAACCGTGGTCGCGTGGCGCGCGTAACCGTCCGGGTGGGCGACTACAAAACCGACAGCTCCGCAGAGAAGGGCGACGGCGCAATCCAACTGGAGACTCTGGACGACGACGCGATTGCGCTGCGGACCGCGCTTTGGATGGCCACCGATCAGGCCTACAAAAACGCTCTCGCGGCTTACGCGCAAAAGCAAGCCGCCCTCAAGCAGGTTGAAACGCCGCCACAGGCGGACGACTTCAGCCAGGAGAAGCCGATCATCCGTCTCGAAGAACCGCTGCACCTGAAGCTGGACGAGCAGGCGTGGGAAGCCAGGGTTGCACGCGACACCGGCCTCTATCGAACCGATTCGACAGTCAAGGACAGCCAACACGACGTGCAATACTCCGTGGGGAGTTTTTCCGCGCTGGCGAAAACCACCTGGCTTGTAACCAGCGAAGGCGTCATCGTGCGCAAGTCAGCGGCCGAATATCAGGAAAGCTTTGCGGTGGGCACGCAGGCCGCCGACGGCATGAGCCTCGAGCGCTCTTATGCGACAAGCGGGGACGCTCTCAAGAATCTGGACTCACCCGAAGCATTCGCCAAACATGTGGTCTCGCTGATCGCCTCGCTTGCCGATCTGCGCAATGCGCCGTTGGTCGACGAAGAGTATCACGGACCCTTGCTGATGAGTTCCGACGCCGCAGCCGATACCATGCGTTCGCTTGTGGCAAGTGCTGTGACAGCGACGCGCCCCAGGCTGGGCACAGAGGCGCGCACCAACGGGCCGTTTGCATCGAGTTACCATGCGCGCGTGCTGCCAGAGTTTCTTGATGTGGTGGATGATCCCGGGCTGAAGAGTTACAACAGCAAGGGCCTCGTGGGTGCATACGATGTGGACGACGAGGGCGTTCCTGCGCAAGCGGTAAAGCTGGTCGTCGCCGGCCAACTCGAAAACTATCTGCTTGGCCGCGAGCCGGTGCGCGACTTTCCTCAATCCAACGGCCACGGCCGCGCCGGGGTTACCGGGCCGCCAAGACCCTCAATTGGCGTACTCCAGGTGACGGCAAAGAATGGACTGACTGACCAGGAACTGAACAGCAGACTGTTGGAGTCGGCCGGTCATCGTGGCTTGAAGAGTGTCTATTACGTCTCCACCATGGGCGAGAAGCTGACGCCGCGGCTCCTTTATCGCGTGGGCCTCGACGGCAAGCGCGAATTGGTGCGCGGCGCCATCTTCGACGACCTTGATCAGCGTGCCTTGCGTGCCGATGTGGTGGCCGCGGGCAAGCAGCTTTGGGTCGCCAACTACCTTGGAGAAATACCGGAGACAGTGCTGGCTCCGGCGCTGCTCTTCGATGACGTGACCATCCGCCGCGCCAATAAGAAGAACGACAAGCTGCCCTTCTATCCGCCGCCGGAGTAACTTGGACGGTGCTCCAACCGCAGAACCTCGGTGCCCCATCCATTCCGCGTTGTCGGGGTCCCCACGGACAGGTCTTCGTCCGTGGGGTGGCAGAGTGGAATGGGTGGGATAGCACGACGCAAAATCTCTCACCGGAAAAGTGGACTCAATCCAGTCTTGTCAGGTAAGCGTCGCCCTCAACAGGCCGTAGTTGCCGTGCAATAATCTCGGCTTTCTCGCGGTTGTCACCCTGAGGACGAATGCGCACCCAGTAGCTGTCTTCGCCGGGAAACTCGATCACGCTGGAGTCGGGGTACTTGCGCAGCAACTGTTCTTTGAACTTGTTGGCTTTGCGTTCGCTGGTAAATGCGCCGATTTGCACGCACCATCGGCCGCCGGCATAAGTCGGCTTTGGCGTGCGATAAACGTCCATACGCACGCGAGCCGTGCCGGCGCGATAAACGCCCGTAGCCTTGGCCGACGCAATCGTCAGATCAATCATCTTGTCTGCCACAAACGGTCCACGATCCGTGATGCGCATGGCCGCGGATTGGCCGGTCGTCAGATTAGTCACCACAATCAGCGAACCCATGGGCAGCGTGCGGTGAGCCGCTGTCAGGTCATAGTCACTGAAGACCTCGCCATTAGCTGCTTTGCGGCCCTTGTAAGGCGCGGTGTACCACGTGGCCAGGCCCTCCTCACTCAGAATGGGTCTGTGCGTCCTCACATAGCTGAGGTCTTCGGCACTCACTCCTCCCGGCGGCGCGGGAGTGGGCGCAATGCGCCCGGTCAGCGTGGGCGCCGGCAAAGGCGCGTAAGCCTGATCTTGGTCCTGAGTTTGGGTCTGGACCTGATTCGGAGCAACCGGCGGCGCAGTAGCTTGCGGAGCAGTCCATGGAGCAACACTTTGCTGATGCCCGCATCCGGACAAAATCAAAACCAAGGAAGATGCCAGCGCAACAACCAACGCCATCCCGCGCCAAATGCCGCGACAACACGGGGGCCCCATCCATCGCGTACTTTGCGATGGGTGGGA
>JBAPYY010000440.1:0-9990 GCA_049284975.1 Occallatibacter sp. | reverse complement strand
CACGGCTAAAGCCGTGCCCTTTCAAACACGGGTTTATGCAACCGGTTCGAAGACTCTTCGGGCTTGCTCTGTGACTGCATTATTTTCTCTTCTGCTTGCTGGAAGCCTGGCTTTGAACGGCTGCAAAAGCAAGGATGAGGGCGATGGCGCGCCGGCGGCAGCTCGCGTGATTGAAGTGCCTGACATGAACTTGATCACGATAGACAGCAAGGACGCGGGAAAGTTTCCGCTGGTCACGGCCGAAAAAATTGAGGCGCCGTCGGAGTTGAACGCGACGGGAACGGTTTTACCGGATATTTCACGCGAGGTCCCCGTCATCTCGCTGGCCAATGGCCGCGTGGTGGACATCAAGGCGCGCCTGGATGACAACGTGAAGAAGGGGCAACTGCTGCTGAAGGTGCAGAGCCCTGATATTACAAATGCCTTCGACACGTACCTGAAGGCTGCCAACGACGAGCAGCTTGCCAACAAGGCGTACATCCGCGCCGACGATTTATTTAAGCACGGCGCCATCTCGCAATCGATGCTGGAGCAGGCGGAGGATACGGAGAAGGACGCACAGGCGGATCTGACCGCAGCCGAAGAGCAATTGAAAACGCTGGGCGTGGACAAGAAACATCCGAGCAGCGTGGTGAATGTGTATGCGCCGATTTCGGGAGTCATCGTGGCGCAAAACGTTACGCAGGCCGCGGCCGCCGGCGTCAGTTTGTCCGGCTCCGCAACGGCGTTTACGATTGCCGACCTATCAAGAGTCTGGATTGTCTGCGATGTTTATGAGAATGATATTCCCAAGTTACAGCTCGGCCAGGAAGCGAAGATCAAGGTGAATGCCTGGCCGGATCGTCCGCTTACCGGGCGCATCAGCGACATCGGCCCGATTCTCGACCCATCGCTTCGCACCGCGAAGGTGCGTATCGAGGTTGCTAATCCCGGATTTCTCAAGCTGAGTATGTTTGCCACGGCCACCTTCACCAGTCGCACCAAACAGACGCTTGCAGCGGTTCCCGCCGACGCCGTCCTGCACCTGCACGACCGCGACTGGGTTTTTTTGCCGGCTGGCGGGAACCAGTTCAAGCGCACCGAGGTCCATGGCGGCAGGATGCTTGATGGCAACCGGCAGGAGATTCTTACCGGTTTGAAGCCGGGCCAGCAGGTGGTTAATAACGCACTTCTGCTTGAAAACGCGGGGAACCAATAGATGCTTCGCGCACTCGTAGATTTTGCACTGAGAAATCGGTGGCTTATTCTTGGCGGCACGGTGGTGCTCATCGCCTGGGGCATTGTCTCGTTTCGCAACCTGCCTATCGAGGCTTATCCGGACGTTGCGAACAACTATGTCCAGATCATCACGCAGTGGCCGGGCCGCAGCGCGGAGGAAATCGAGCGCCAGGTGACCGTGCCAATTGAGATTCAGATGGCGGGCATTCCGCACCTGGAACATTTGCGCTCGACAACGCTGGCGGGCTTGTCGAGCCTGATGCTGATATTCGACGACAACTCCACCAGCGACATGAATCGCGAGCACGTGCTGGAACGGCTCAGCATGGTGAGCCTGCCGAACGGCCTGGTGCCGCAGATGGGCACGGACTGGAGTCCTGTCGGCCAGATTTACTGGTACACGCTGGAGAGCACAAATCCGGCGTTTGACGTGATGGAGAAGAAGTCGCTGGAAGACTGGACTCTGGAAAAGTCCTTCAAGGGCGTCAACGGAGTGGTGGACGTATCGAGCTTCGGCGGACCGACGAAGGAATATCAGATCAAGCTTGACCCGGAGAAGCTGGTTTCTTATGGGCTCAGCATCAGTCAGGTCGAGCAGCAAATCGCCAACAACAACACCAACGGCGGCGGCAGCTTTATCGAGCAGGGCGAGCAGCAGATCAACGTCCAATCCGTGGGCCTTTTCAGCAGCGTGCAGGACATTGAGAACACCGTCGTCAAGACCCAGAATGGCGCTGCGATCAGGGTCAAGGACATCGCATTCGTTACGCAAGGCCCAAAGATTCGCCTGGGGCAGATCGGCAGATCGACGCATCTGACAGACGGCGCGGGCGACAGGATTATCGACAATCCTGACACCGTCGAGGGTATTGTGCTGCTGCAGAAGGGCGACGACTCCGATCCTGTTCTTGACGGTATTCACAACGAAGTGAACAAGCTGAACGGGGACAAGGACCACCCCGGCATTTTGCCCAAGGGCGTGAAAATCGTTCCGTTTCTTGACCGCTCCGACCTGGTCAAGTTTACAGTGGAAACCGTCGAGCGGAATCTGACCGCCGGCATTCTTCTCGTCTCGATTATTCTTTTTCTCTTTCTGGGGAATGCGCGCGGCGCCATTGTGGTTGCGCTTACCATCCCCTTCGCACTGCTGTTCGCTTCGATCTGCCTCGACCTCAGCCACATTCCCGCCAACCTGCTTTCACTGGGCGCGCTGGATTTTGGAATGGTTGTGGACGGCAGCGTGGTGATGATCGAGAACATGGTCCGGCACCTGTCATTGAAGGACGACCTGCGTACTCCGGCACAGAAGATCCGCGACGCTGCGCACGAGGTGCAGCGGCCAGTCTTCTATGCGCGCGGCATTATCATCGCGTCTTATCTACCCATTTTTACGTTGCAGGCCGTAGAGGGAAGACTCTTTAAACCCATGGCCTGGACAGTCACATTTGCGCTGCTGGGCGCACTTCTCTTTGCCATTCTCGTTGCTCCCGTCCTGGGAGGCATCGTTTTCAGGAACGGCGCAAAGGAATGGAAGAATCCTCTCATGGACTGGCTAACGGGCCACTATCGCACCGCAGTGCGCGCGGGGATTATGCACCGCAAGACGACGCTGGGCATCTGCGGCGCCCTGTTTGCCTTTGCCGTATTTCTTGCTTTTGGTGGACCCATCGGCTCAGAGTTTTTGCCTCACCTCGACGAAGGGTCCATCTGGGTACGTGGAACATTGCCGCCCAGCGAAGGCCCCACGGCAAGCATCGACTTCACCAACAAGGCGCGACTAGTGATGGCCTCTTTCCCCGAAGTCACGCAGGTAGTCAGCCAGACCGGCCGACCCGATGACGGCACCGACACAGCCGGCTTCTTCAACACCGAATATTTTGTCGATTTGAAAAGAAAAGAGCAGTGGCGACCCGGTTTTCACCAGAGCAAGGAAGCGCTGATCGCCGCAATGGACAAGCAGCTCTCACAGTTTCCCGGCGTCATCTGGAACTACTCGCAGCCAATCTCCGACAACATGGAAGAGGCGGTCAGTGGCGTCAAGGGCGAACTGGCCGTAAAGCTTTATGGCGACAATCTGCGCAAGCTGGAAGAGACAGCCGAACTTATCCAGGCACAAATGGCCACCGTGCGCGGCATCGAGGATCTGGGCCTCTTCCGCATCGTGGGCCAGCCCAACCTGAACTTTACCGTGGACCGCGAAGCTGCGGCACGCTGGGGCATCAACGTAGCGGACGTTCAGGACGCCGTGCAGACCGCCGTGGGCGCCAATGCTGTGACTCAGGTGCAACAGGGCGAGGCGCGCTACGACGTGACTTTGCGCTACCAACAACAGTATCGCGATACGCGGGAGGCAATCGAGAACGTTCGCTTGTTGGCGCCTACCGGCGAGAGGGTTTCTCTGGCGCAACTCACAAAGGCCACCACCGACGACGGCGCGGAACAGATTAATCGCGAAGGAGGCCAGCGTTATATTGCGATTAAGTACTCCGTGCGCGGACGGGATCTGGGCTCAACGGTGGAAGAGGCCATCGGGAAGGTCGAACACAATGTGAAATTGCCTTCCGGGTATCACCTGGAGTGGGCAGGTGAGTACGCCAGCCAGAAGCGCGCGGACAAGCGAATGGCGCTGGTGATTCCCATAACCGTGCTGGCAATCTTTCTTATCCTCTACACCATGTTTCGCTCTTACAAGTGGTCTGCACTTGTGCTTGTCTCTGTGATCATGGCTTCGATCGGCGGCCCGTTGGCTCTGTTTCTCACTCACACCAATTTTTCGGTTTCTTCCGAGGTCGGCTTTCTTGCGCTGTTTGGCGTCTCAGTAGAAACCGGCGTCATCATGATTGAATTCATCAACCAACTGCGCGCTCGGCGAAAAGGCATGGAAGGATTCAGCGAGGCACTTGTCATTGAAGCCGCAGTCGAGGGTTCGGTCCAACGCCTGCGACCCATCATGATGACTATGCTTGTGGCCACGCTCGGCCTGCTACCCGCAGCGCTTTCTCATGCCATCGGTTCAGATTCGCAGCGCCCGTTTGCGATTGTCATCGTCGGCGGCCTAATTGCAAACCTAGTGATTGGCATCTTCCTGATGCCAACCCTTTATGTTTGGATGGCTCGTGAGGACGATATTCTGCCAGGGCTGGACATCGGCAAGGACACCTAGAGGCTGAGAAGACTTAGCCTAAGGCAGAGATCGATCCGTCTGAGGCTAAAGCCCGCGGCTGTTCGGCTGGCTTTTGCGGGGGTTGAAACCCCCGCCTCCCTCCGTTTCGGCTGGGCGCCAGGTTCTCATTTAGCGCTCGGCTGGGCTTGCTGACTCGCCTTATCGGCAGCGCGTTGCTGTGCATCGAGGCCGTGGGTGGGATCCTTGTGTAAAAACTTGCGCGAGACATCCGGCCAGAATTCATTGAAGATGGAGCCAATGCCACCCTCGGCGGTTACGATGAAACCGTTGCTGAGGGTCAGGCCGATTCCGGATCTGCTGGCTGCGGGATAGTAAAGATTGGAGATGCCGCCGGCGGCTAGATTGCCCATCACATTGGAGTAGTTTGGCTCCCATTTGCCGGTGTTGTCGTGCTTGCAGATCACATTGGTGGCCAGTGCATAGAGGAGCCGGTGAGAGGTGGTTCCATAGCCCAGCCGGAAATAGCGAGGGTCCTGGTGAAGGATGGAAGGCAGGATTCCATTGCCGATCATGGTGCCGTCGAAGGCGTCGAGGTATGCCGCGCCGGTGCGCTTGAAATAGCCCTCAGGACCCCACCCAAAGCCCGGATCGTCGTTCAGGCCCTCGTGGTAGCCAGCTACCAGGAATCCCGCGGCAAAGGTGAAGGGATCGACCGCAGAGTGAAAAGCGAGGTTCAACTTTTGGCCGGGGCTCATGGAGACGGCGTCGCGGCGATAACTGACATTGAAGGTGGGCACTACTCCCACCACGCGCTGCTTCTCCTGCTCCCTTATCTGTTCTTCAGCCTTTTCGCGTTGGGTTTGCGCGGCACCGGGCTGTTGAGCATCGGGTTGTGAACTGGAGCTGCCCAGGGCCGGAGTGGCGCTCGGAGCCGGCGGAGGGGTTGTCTGGGTTTGGCCGGCAAGAGCTTGCTGCTCCGGCGAGTCTACCTCAGCCATTGCAAACTGCGGCTGCGGCGTATCGGGCAGCGCCTGAGCGGCGGTCGGCCCGGAGGCCGGGGCCTGGGCAAAAGCAGAGGAAGGAACCGCCAGCAGGCAAACACCGGCCGCGAGCGTTGCAGGAAGAAGAAAAGAGCCTAAGCGCATCAATTCACCAGAGTTAGAGTGGACGCCCCACCGGTCAGTTTTCCCGTGAGGGCAAATGGACCAAGAGGACTATATACAAGGTTAAATCACCGCGCACAGCTCATGCCGGTAATACGGCGGCTGCCCAGCGGCTTTTCATCGCGTGTGAACAATTGCGGCGTCAGCGCCGCCCGCGCCCATTAGAATCAGCGAACGCTGAGCAAAGGGCGAGTAGACGAGAAGCGTGGCGCAGGCCAACGCCAGTCCAAAGTTGATGTGGTGCAGGAGCAGGAAGGGCGAGAGCGACCACAGCTCATCGAGGACCAGAAGAAACGGCCAAATCCTGAGGAATTTTTCACGCGCTCCGGGCGCATGGAAGAGCGAAGCGGATAGCACAAAGGCACGAACAGGAATCAGAATTGCGGCAGTGACAATCAGGATGGTCAGCGCTTGAGTTGCTTTGGAAAGCAGCGAGAAGAGATCTTCAATCTCGGCGAGATTTGCCAGCGCCCCGATGTAGAAGCCCAGATACATGAATTGCAAAAGGATAAAGAGCGTCTGCACAACTGGAAAGGAGGCTTTGGGAAGCTCTTGCGGTGAGGCCAGAATCCGAAGACGCGGATTGGATTCGTGCTCGACAGGGATTATGGTCTGGGCCGACGCTGCCTGTTCGGTTGTAGTCGAGGACGAATCTTCATTGAGGGGGATGCGTTCAACTGGAGCCACAAAGCGATAACCGCGGCGGGCCAGGGTTTCAACGAATCTCGGATTGCTGGCCGTGTCGCCAAGGGCTTCGCGGATGCGATTTACCGCCGAGTTTACGCCGTGTTCAAAATCGATAAAAGTCCCGTCGGGCCACAGATCCCTGGAGATTTCTTCACGAGTCAGAAGCTGGCCGGGATTCGCCAGGAGCATGAGGAGCACCTGAAAGGGCTGCGCGTTGAGTTTGATGCGCACACCCTGCTTGCGAAGCTCACTGGTGGCAGCGTCCGCTTCATACAAACCGAAGCGATAGCGCAGGGCTGGCTGTGGGTCTTTCATCTCTGGCATCCAGTGTATCCGATAGGGAGCGGCTGTCAGCGCAAAGTATAACTTCCTTGAAGCATAATGGCTGCAATCATTTGCACGGTGAGAAACAATCATCAACAAATGAGATTCAATGCATTGCCCCCATGAGCCGGGGCGGCGTAAGGTGCTGTTCATGACGCAAGACAAACAATCTGATGCACGAAGATTTCTGGTTCGCTCTTTTCTGTGCGGGCTAATTGCCTTATTGGTTATTGTGGCCGCTCCCAGCAAGGTTGCGGCAGAGCCGACGCCAGAGGCTACATCGGCCTTCAACTCTTATATCGGCGCGGTAGAGTCGCGGCTCGCCCAGCAGCATCGGTCACAAAGTGGCTTCATGGCTTTAACAACATTGGGGACGGAAGACGAGATGCGGCTGAGGCGAGGTGAGCTGATCGTGGAAAAGCTTACGCCTTCAACGGGCTCGGAGTTGCACGGCGCGATGGTGCACCACTGGCGCGGCACTGCGTTTGCTGCCGGAGCCACGGCAGCGGATTTTGAGCGGCTGATGAAGGATTTCAACGCTTATCCGCAACGCTTTTCTCCGCAGGTGGTGGAGGCAAGGATGCTGACGCAACAGGGCGATTATTTTCAGGCGTCGATGCGGGTACGCCAGCAGCACGTGATCACGGTGGTGATGGATACGAGCTACGACATCAATTTTGGGCGGTTGGACGCGCGGCATGGATACAGCATCTCGCGAAGCACGCGGATTGCAGAAATAGACGCGCCTGGCACAAGCCGGGAGCGGGCGTTGAATTCGGGCGAAGAACACGGCTTTCTTTGGCGGCTGAATACTTATTGGAGTTACGAGGAGCGCGACGGCGGGCTTTACATGCAGATTGAGTCGGTTTCGCTGACACGCTCGATTCCAACCGGGCTTGGCTGGGCGATTGGGCCGTTTGTAGAGAGCGTTCCGCGCGAGTCTTTGGAGTTCACATTGCGTTCAACGTGCAATGCATTGCGGAAATAGGGGCTGAAGAAATTTTCGAGCAGGTTTTTGCGGCGAGCGATGTTCCCTCCGGGGCTAAAGCCCGATTTGGTTCTGCTGGCTTTGTGCGGAGGTTGAAACCCCCGCCTCCCTCCGAACAGAGCTTTTCGCAGCTTGTAAAACTCGCGCGGATTTCGCGCATTTGCGGCACGGCTAAAGCCGTGCCCTTTCAAAGCCTCTTTTTCAGAACTTCAACGTGTTCGGAGTTTTATTTTGAAGGAGACGAGGATGAATGCTCAAGCAGTCAGGACGAAAGACGTAACGGTTTTCGCATCGGCGCGCCGTGTGAATGAAGCGCTGACAGCCCGAATGGAGAAGCGCGCGTTGCAGTGGATGGCCGAGAGAGCGCCGAGGTGGGTGAGTTCGGATCAACTGACTCTGATGGGACTGTGCGCGCAGATAGGAGCTGGAATCTGCTATGCGTTGTCGCGCTACAACCGCTACGCACTGCTGGTGGTGATTCTGTGCCTGGCACTTAACTGGCTCGGAGACAGCATGGACGGGACACTTGCCCGAGTGCGCCGGCAACAGCGCCCGCGCTATGGATTCTACGTGGATCACATGGCGGACATCTTTGGAGCCACTGCCCTGATGTGCGGACTGGGATTCTCAGGGTTTCTGCACTGGGAGACGGCTGTCGCGATGCTGGTGGCGTTTCTGCTGCTGTCGAGCGAGAGCTACCTGGCCACATATACTTTGACGTGTTTTCAACTTTCGCAGGGAATCTTTGGCCCCACGGAGATTCGGATTCTGCTGATTATTGGCAATCTCGCGTTGCTGCACAGCTCCTATTCGACGCTGTTTGGACATAGGGTGCTGCTGTTTGATCTGGGAGGGGCGATCGCTGCGGCAAGCATGTTTGCGATGGCGATTTCTGTCGCTATTCGGCATGCGATGCAGCTTTACCGGCAGGAGCCACTACCGTGAATACAATCATTCGCTGGGGCAAATTCAACCTGGTAGGAGCGATGGGGATGGCTGTGCAACTTGGCGCGCTGGCTCTGCTGGAGCGCTGGGACGCGGGCCACTACCTCTATGCTTCAACCGCGGCGCTGGAGATTACGCTGCTGCATAACTTTGTGTGGCACATGCATTACACCTGGAAGGATCGCAGATATCGCTCCGCGCTGCTCACCCAATTGACGCGATTTCATCTTTCGAATGGCCTGGTTTCCATGGTGGGAAATCTTGCGCTGATGCGAGTACTGGTGGACGGGGCGCACATGCCGCTGCTCGCCGCGAACGGTATTGCGATTCTTTGCTGCTCGGTTATTAACTTCATCCTCGGAGATAACTGGGCATTCAAAGACTCAGCAGTGGCCGCGAGGCGACAACGGTGGACAGGGTTAGCGCATTTTCGGTTCTGGTGTTTGCTGTCGAAATGGACAGATGTGCTATCCCACCCATTTCACAAATTACGCGAAATGGATGGGGCACCCAGAATCTTGTGAACACTTAAGTTGAAAATGCGCTAGTGCGCGCGTTTTTTCCCTTGGGTGCGACTACCTCGAATTCGGCTTGTTGATCTGCCAGCGAGCTGCCGCCGATCCAAACCGTGTAATGGGTTGGTTCGATGGTTGGGATGCTGTCTATGTTGAAGAAGGAAAGTTCGTTGAAACCTAGAGGGAATTTGACTTGTTTCGATTCGCCGGGGGCGAGGGTGACTCGCGTGAACCCCTTGAGGCTGCGAACCGGTTGCTCAATGCTGGCGCCCAGGTTGCGCACGTAGCACTGGACTACCTCGGTGGCCTCGCGAGTGCCGCTGTTGGTGACGGTTGCAGTCGCTTCGAGAAGAGGCGTGGTGCGATTGGCGAGAGCTTGCGCAAGCAGGATTGCGGGCCTCGACACCTTGACATCGCGATACGAGAAGCTGGAATAGGATAGCCCGAAGCCGAAGGGGTAGAGCGCGCTGTTGGGAATATCGATATAGCGGGAGAAGAAGCGCTCCTCACCGATGGGAGGCTTGGAGAGGTCGATCCCCGTGGGCGGACGCCCGGTGGGGAGCTGATTGTAATAGAGCGGCTCCTGACCGACGGCGCGAGGAAAGCTCATGGGCAGCTTGCCGCAGGGCGAGACATCGCCGTAGAGAACATTCACGATGGCGTGACCGGCTTCGGTTCCGGGGAACCAGACCTCAAGGATGGTGGAGAGATGTTGCGCGGCCCAATCGAGCACCAGGG
The DNA here is from genome assembly GCA_049284975.1 of Occallatibacter sp. GTDB lineage: Bacteria > Acidobacteriota > Terriglobia > Terriglobales > Acidobacteriaceae > Telmatobacter. Next base: position 288 of record JBAPYY010000440.1, on the reverse strand, counting down.
GACGCCCCGAGAAGATGAGCAGGATGACAGGCTTGCCGGTGGCGGCGACGGATTCCAGAAGCTGCTGCTGGTTGCCGGGCAGATTGAGATAGGCGCGTGAGCCTGCCTCGCCGCTCATGGTGCTGGATTCTCCCAAGGCAAGGATGACGACATCTGCAGAATTTGCGGCCGCGATGGCGTCGGGGAAGCCGGCTTGCGAGGCGCCGTCAATTTCGGTCCCTTTGGAGTAGAGCAGCGTGCCACCCAACCGATTAGTGCGCTCTTCGAGTGCCTGGCGGAGGGTGATGA
>JBAPYY010000439.1:0-1957 GCA_049284975.1 Occallatibacter sp. | reverse complement strand
GATATGACCTTTTCTCTGGCGCGGCCCAGTCTTGCCGGCGACATGCTGGGGCCTCCGGTGAAAGGATTCATAACCGGAATGATGCTGCTGGCGGGGTTGATTCTGCTGGCCGCTTGCGCTAACCTGGGCAGCCTGTTTGCCGCGCGCGCCGCCGACCGTTCTCGCGAGGTTGCTTTGCGGCTTGCGCTCGGTTCGAGCCGCAAGCGCATTTTGCGCGGAGTATTCACCGAAGCGTTGCTGATTTCAGTTGCCGGAGGTGCCCTGGGACTTCTGGGCAGCATCGCGATATTGCGGGAGTTGAGCGCATGGCGGCCGATTCCCCAATATCCCTTGTATCTGCCTGTAACTCCGGACGCGCAGGTTTATCTTGCCGCATTATTTTTGGCTTTGGCTAGCGGGTTCCTTTTTGGCGCTGTCCCGGTGAGGCAGATACTCCGCACCAATCCATATGAGGTGGTGAAAGCAGGGTCAACCGGCATCATCGCGGGCAATGCCGGAAGCAGGATTACGCTCAAGGATGTGTTGCTCGTGGTGCAGATTGCCATCTGTGGCGTGCTGGTAACTTCTTCGCTGGTAGCTGTGCGCGGGCTGGTGCGCTCAATGCACAGCAACTTCGGTTTTGAACCGCGGAACGCAATGCTTGTGGATACAAATCTCAGCATGTCGGGCTACAGCGGCGACCGAGTGACGGCTATGCAAAGGCGGATGATCGACGCGGTTGAGGCGATTCCCGGAGCAAAGAATGTGGGACTGGTGAGCCAAATCCCGTTGGGAGGGGGCGGGTCGAGCACAAATGTCTTTAGCGACCAAACAACAGACCTGAGGCCGGCGAATGCCGCTTCGTGGGTCGCGATGTTCAGAATATCTCCTGAATACTTTCATGCAGCGGGGACATCTCTGTTGGCGGGCAGGAATCTATCGTGGCAAGACGATAAGAATGCGCCGCGCGTTGCGGTAGTCAACCAACTGTTCGCGCGCAGAGTCTTCGGCTCGGTCAACAACGCGCTGGGTAAGTACTACAAGATGGAAGATGGAACGCGCGTACAAGTGGTGGGGATTGTTGAAGACGGAAAGTACTATTTGCTGACCGAAGATCAGCGCACGGCGATGTTTCTGCCATTCCTGCAATTGCCCACCAGCTTGACATGCCTGGTGGTGCGCTCCGACCGCGATCCGGCGCAACTGGCGCCAGCCATCCGGAGCGCGCTGCGGGGCCTGGATAGCGCCTTGCCTTTGAACATCCAAACGTGGAACCAGGGACTAGACATCGCTCTGTTTCCATCGCATGTAGCGACGGTGGCGCTGGGTGTGCTGGGCGGGATGGGCGTGATGCTGGCGCTCACAGGCATCTTTGGAATGGCAGCGTACTCGGTAAGCAAACGGCTGCGGGAGTTGGGAATTCGCATCGCACTCGGTGCGCAGCGCAAAGAAGTGTTGCAGTCCGCGCTGGGGCGGCCGGTGAAATTGCTGGCTATTGGTTCGGCGACAGGCTTGCTGCTCGGAATTCTGGCGGGCAAGGTGCTGTCTCACATCGTGTATCAGGCCAATCCCCGCGACCCGCTGGTATTAGCGGGCGTTATTCTGGCGATGTTGTTGCTGGGCCTCGTTGCTACGTGGATTCCAGCACAACGCGCGCTATCAGTTGATCCTCTGATCCTGCTGCGCGAAGAGTGAACAAGTTCTATTAGTGCGCGGCGCGCGGTTTGATCAACTCGTCGAGATAGTCCGGCTTGTCGCCATCGCGGACCAGGTGCGGAAACTTGTCGCCTCCGTGGTAATTGATGGTGCTGGTTCGGAAATAATCGTCCACCACAACCAAAAGCGTGACCGGCTGCGCGCTGTCTTTGGCGGCCTTGATTGCGTCCTCGAGCAAATCGTGGCTGTAGACGCGGCCATTCACGCCCATGACTTTCATTCCCGAAGAGACGCCGGCCTCGAACGCGGGGCTCCCAACGAT
>JBAPYY010000438.1:0-3945 GCA_049284975.1 Occallatibacter sp. | reverse complement strand
CAAGGGGGCATGCAGAACTGCCGCGCATCGTTTAACGTAAAAGGTAGCAGGCGGTTTCATGCAAGTTCTTCTCAAAGACATGACCGATTCCCCATCACAATCGATTTTCAGGCCAAAGCACCACAATCAGTGGCTCGTCCTCATCGCGGCCTTCAAGCTGGCGCAGGCGTTGCTTTTTGTGGCCATCGGCGTGGGCGTCGTGAGACTGCTTCATAAAGACGTGGCTGACGTGCTCACAAAAGCTGCCGAACACCTGCGCTTTACTCCCGAATCGCGTCTCGTCAACTTCATCCTGAAATATGCGCCGCTCGTCAATGACCAGATGTTGCGCCGCATCGGTGTAGTAGTGTTTTTTTATGCCGCTCTTGACCTGACTGAAGGAATCGGCCTGTACTTGGAAAAAGTCTGGGCGGAGTTCCTTACCCTGGCCATCACCGCATCGTTCCTGCCGTGGGAGGCATTCGAGATCTATCGCAGGATCACACTGGTACGCGTCAGCCTGCTTACCGTCAACGCCATTGTCCTCATCTATCTATTGAAACTGGTGATGGCGCGTGAAAAGCGCGCGGAAGATTCCAAGGAAATCCAGCTGGATGAATGAGGCCACATTTTGCGGGATGGAAGCAGGGAAGTTCTTAACTTTCGCTTTTTGTTCCCTATCATGAGTCGTTGGGCTTGTCCAGTGCGGGAATATAGACAGTAAACCCTAGATATTGTGGTGAAAGTAACGAGACATACTATTAGCCAAGATTTCCACAGGCGCCCTCCAACTACAGCCCTTAATTGCAATTTTCTCCTTGGCGATATCCAAGATTAGGGGTAGTATCGCTTGTGAGTGGTCAAAAGTGGTCCGTTGTGAATCATTGTGGAGCTGATCTTCAAGTTCCAAGGAAAGATTAACCGATTTTCCTCTTTGATTTACAAGAATCGATGCCAATTCTGCGGGGGAACCGGCTGGCTAATCGAGAAACGGCAGCAAACGGTGTGTAGCAGCCGCGGTGGGTATGTGAAATCTACCGCGAGGGAACGGAAAGCATGGCGGCATTTCGCGGAAACCATCCGGCAAAGGTCGACCCCAAGGGGCGGCTCAAGCTCCCCTCTGGGTTCAAGGAGCAGGTGGACGAAGCGAATGTCACACAGTTTTACATCACCTCAACCGATGGCAAAAAGGCGGAAGTCTGGCCCTTGGCGGAGTGGGAACAGCAGGAGAGCTTGCTGGCCGAGACCAGCACTATGGACGACGCGGTGGAAAAGTACCTCAACCTGACCAGCTACTACGGCCAGCAGGTGGAGATGGACAAAGAGGGCCGGCTTCTGTTGCCGCAGATTCTGCGTGGCACAGCCAAGTTGGACGCGGAAGTTGCCGTGCTGGGAAAACTGCACTACCTGGAGGTTCATAACCTCGAGGTCTTCGAACAGAGTCTGTTGGCCAATGCATTGACAGTGGAGGATCGCCAATCGCTGGCGACGATCCTCAAGCGGCGGAGTTGACCGCCCCAACCCCCCAGGGGGAGCGCATGACGAAATCAACTGAGCGGCATGCGCCGGTTCTTTTTCAAGAAGCGATTGATCTTCTCCGGGTGCGTCCTGGGTCTACGGTGGTGGACTGCACTCTGGGTCTGGCCGGGCACGCCGCAGGAATCGCAAGGATGCTTGGAGCTGAGGGGCATCTGATCGGTTTTGATCGTGATCCCGAGGCGCTGGCGCTGGCCAGGGAGAAGTTAGACAAGGTTTGCGGGGAGTTAGGTAGCAATGCGCCGCGAGTTACTTTGATCGGCGCGGCCTTCAGCTCGGCGCCCCTGCACTTGAAGCCCGCCTCGGCGGACGGCTTGCTTGCCGATTTTGGAGTGAGCAGCATGCAGCTGGATGAGGCCGAGAGAGGTTTTAGTTTCATGGCGGATGGTCCGTTGGATATGCGCATGGATACGCGCTCCGGACAAACCGCCGCACAGGTGGTGAATGAGGCGAACGAGCGAGAGCTTGCGGACCTTATTTACGAATACGGAGAAGAAAGGAGGTCGCGGAGAATCGCCAGAGCCATTGTTCGCGGGCGGCCGGTTACAACCACAGGGCAGTTATCCCGGATTGTAGCCTCAGCCGCCCCGGCAATGAAACAAGCGCACATTCATCCGGCTACCAGAACATTTCAGGCGCTTCGTATTTATGTGAATCATGAGTTAGACGAGATTCAGGCTTTGATGGAGGCCGCACCCAAGTTGCTCAAGCCCTCCGGAAGGCTGGTCGTCATCAGTTTTCATTCTTTGGAAGATCGCATTGCAAAAGACAGCCTGCGCGAAGGCGCGCGGCAGGGAATCTGGGAGATTCTCTCGAAAAGGCCGGTAACGGCTGGCGAAGAAGAGTTGGACAGGAATCCGCGCTCGCGGAGCGCAAAGTTAAGGGCGGCGGAAAAAGTAGCGGGAAATTGAGGAGAATCGTCATGGCGGCATGCGCAACAACCAATTTCGAAGTAGGCAGAAGCTGGAGCGTGCGGGCCGCGGAGCGCAACATCGAGCTGATGGCTCAGCAGGCTCTGCGGCGCCGGGGAATGCACACGCCGGAGTTTCCATTTTCGAAGTCGTTTGACAACAGCCGCCTTATCAAAGCGCCCGATCCGGTGCGAGCCCACCAGATACGCCGCTTCTCCCAGGCAATCGCGCTTCTATTTGTATTGACCATGGTTTATGGCTTGCAACATTTCAGCGCCATCGAAGGCGGTTACCGTATCGAGTCGGAAAAGCAAGTCCGCGAGCAGTTGCGCGAGGAAAATCGCCAGTTGCGCCTCTCCGAGGCACAGCTAACTCAGCCGGGCCGCATCGACAGAATGGCGCGCGAAATGGGTCTTGCCGAGCCGCAGCCTGGCCAGATGATTCAACCCACCGCCGCTCCCGACGCTTCCACTCCGGTGCTTGCGCAAGTTGTCCCTCCAGTTTCCGCCGCGCGATAGCCCGGCATAGTTTAATTACTGGAGTGATCTTCCATGCCGTCCATAGTTCGACCCAGCCGCTACCCCAATCCCGCGCAGCGCGTCATCCCTCTCAAGCGGGCGCGCTTCTGGTTGGTCTGCTTCTTTTTTCTTGTTTGGGCCATCCTGATTTGCTCTCGCCTCTTCTGGCTGCAGGTGTTGCGCCACTCGGAGTATGCTGAGCGCGCTCAAAAGCAGCAGCAGCGCACCTTCGAGGTAGCGCCGCGCCGTGGCGTTCTTTATGACCGCAACCTGCATGAGCTGGCAATGACCGTACAGGTCGACTCCATCTTCGCCGTGCCCGCAGAGATCGACGATAAGCAAGCGGCCGCTCATGCACTGACCGCAATTCTTCACACCGATCCCAACGACAAGCAGAACACCGAAGAGCAGATTGCCGCGCGTCTCGCCGCCGGGCGCAACTTTGCCTGGGTCGCGCGCCGCGTTACGCCTGAAGTGTCGGCTCGCGTCAAAGCGCTCCCTCTCAAGGGCATTTACTTCCAGAAAGAGTTTCAGCGCTTCTACCCGAATAACCAAATTGCCGCGCAGGTGCTGGGCTATGTGGGCACGGATGACACCGGCCTGGGCGGTCTAGAGCAGAAATTCGAGCCGCGGTTGCACGGTGTTCCTGGCCGCATGTACACCGCGATGGATGCGCGGCGTCACGTGCTCGGCTCCACGGAGAGCGAACCGCAGCCGGGCCAGAATCTGGTGCTCACCATTGACGAAAACATTCAGTTCATGGCCGAACAGGCGCTGGACCACGCCATGGCGCGCACCCAGGCGGCCAACGGTACAGTGGTTGTGCAGGACGTGCACACCGGCGAGATTCTTGCGCTCGCGATTCGTCCCACATTCAACCCCAACGACATTCGCCACACCACGCCGGAGCTGCTGCGCAACCACGCGGTCAGCGACGTGTACGAGCCGGGTTCGGTCTTCAAGCTGGTCACTTATTCCGCGGCGCTCGATCAGCATCTCAC
>JBAPYY010000437.1:0-4370 GCA_049284975.1 Occallatibacter sp. | reverse complement strand
GGGAAAAAGCTCGACGGGCTGGGGAGGCGCTTGATTCCGAAGCCAGAACGTGTCAGGGCACGACTTCAGTCGTGCCAAAAATAATGCAAAATGATGAAGGGGCTTTAGCCCCTGAGGGAAATATATCCGAGAATTCTTCTCATGCGCTGCAGCCGCGCGTGATCCTGCTTTCGGCGCAGGGCCGGCCCTTTACCCAGGCATTGGCGCGGGAGCTGGCCGCCGAAGAGCGCGTGGTGCTGGTTTGCGGCCGCTATGAGGGCGTGGACGAGCGCATCAACCAACTCTATTGCGATATGGAACTCTCCATCGGCGATTATGTGCTGAGCGGGGGCGAACTGGCCGCAGCCGTGGTGATAGACGCCACCATGCGCCTTCTGCCCGGCGTGCTGGGCAACGAGGCCTCTGGCGAATTTGAGAGCTTTGGCGTGGCCGATGCGGAGATTGCTGTCGCCGAAGATGGCGTTCCGCGCTCGCAACACGGCGCCGGGGGCCTGCTCGACTATCCGCACTACACTCGACCTGCGGAATTCGGCGGCCTGCGCGTTCCGGAAACCCTGCTCAACGGTGACCACGGCGAGATTCGCCGCTGGCGTCGCGAGCAGCAGTTGCGGAAAACCCTGGCCAACCGCCCGGATTTGCTGGAAGGCGCCACGCTCAGCAAGGAAGACAAGAAGCTATTGGAAGCGATTCGGTCGGAAGAAGAATAGAAAGCTAAAGCGCTTTTCCCGACGCATTCAAATCAACCAACCCTTCCGGCAGCGCCATTTCCACGCGTTTCGCTTTCAGATCGATCTTCCGCAAGTAGCTCTTGGCAAAGGGGATGAGCACTTCGCCCGCTGCGCCCTGCACCGCCAGCAGCGCCACCGGCCCCGATGTCCGGTCAACGCTCTCGATTTCGCCAACGGTTACGGGTCCAGCTCCAGCCACATTCACCAGCACGCAGCCGATCAGGTCGCCTGTATAAACCTCATCCCCGCCCAGCTCCGCTCGTTCGGCTCGCGGAACGGCGACGATCAACCCTTTTAGTGTCTCGGCTGCAGAAATCGAGTCCACCCCCGCAAAGTGCAGCACGATACCGCCCTTGTGCAGCCAATGGGCAGCCAGTTCAACCTCGCGCGGCAGCGCGTTGACCGCAGGGGCTGAAGCCCTCGCGTTATTTTCACCATTTGCGGCACGACTGAAGTCGTGCCCTGACGCTCGTGACTTCACTTCATTTTTTGCCGCAGTTTTATCCACGAGCAGCCACAGCCTCTTTCTATCTGCAAATTTTTCAGGGAAATCAGTCAGAATATCGGCGAAAACTTCGCCTTTGCGGCCCTGCGGATGGCGAATCCGCGCCAGCCAGACCCAGTCTTCAGCGTCTTTCGGCGCGGTCATCTCTGCCTCCCTACAGCGGTTCCACAATTGCTGTACCCCGAAACCACTTCCCTCAAGTGGCATTTTCATCAAGAAAATGCCGCCCTGCGCGAAACCAGAAAGGGCACGTGAATTGTGGAATCGCTCTAAGGGGGCCGGATGCCTCGGCAGCGGCCAACTCAGGCTTCGTCTTCTTCCAAAATGTCGAGCGTATAGCGGTGGTGTACCTTCATGCTGACAGCGCCCAGAATGGTGCGCATCGAGCGAGCAGTACGGCCTTGTTTGCCGATCACCTTGCCCACGTCCGTCGGCGCCACGCGGAGCTTGAGAACCGTGTTTTCGTCGCGGCCCACGCTCTCCACTTCAACGGCTGACGGCTCATCCACCAAGGCCCGCGCAATTTCACGGACCAGCTCTTCCACTTCGACCATAGCGTTTTGGGTCATGATCTTGCCCCTGACCGATGCGTTCAAGAATTGGCAATAAAAAATTGGAGGCCCCAAACCTGAGACTCTTATCGGTGCGCGCATCTTAGCAGCACACACCCATCGCCGTCAGCAATTCTATGCGCGCCGGCTCAAAAAAGCCCGCGCGCGTCAGGAATGGGGCAATAAAATCAGGCTGCTGCGGTTTCGGCGGCCGGTGCCGGGTACTTGGTCACCAGCTTCTCCACCCTGGGCGACAACTGCGCACCCACGCCGCGCCAGTAGGCGATGCGCTCGAGCTTCAGGTCGACCGTGGCCGGGTTGGTCCGGGGGTTGTAGGTGCCGACGACCTCAATCGAACGGCCATTGCGAGCGCGGTCCTTTTCGATGACCACGATACGGTAGTAGGGCTGCTTGCGGGCGCCAAAACGCGCCAAACGAATCATCACCACGGCGATACGGTTCCTTTCGACTTCCAATGCTTTGTTGCAGTTCTTGGGGGTCTTCCCGGCTGAAACGGACGTCCAGCCATATGGTGGCAAGGCAAATGCGCCCAGCCTTGCAAGACACAACACCTAAGTATCGCCGATAGTGGCCGTTTGAGGCAAATTCGGCGCCCCGAGCTCCTTCCGGACCTCTGTTAGGTTCTCCTCTTCAGAAGCAAAGAATCGAAGGTATTCGTCGTGGCTGAAGAAAACGTTGACGTAGTTGGCTGCTGTCAGGATGTACCCACCCCAGCCGTTCAGCATTGCCAATTGAAGGAGGGAGGTAAGGTCCTCTGTCTCATATGGCAGAAACAGGTGACCAGGCGCTTCATGAATGAGCCTGAAGTCGCCATAAGACTGGCGAACTTTATAGTAAAGGTGCCAGTTTTCTGAGCTTCCCCAGATACCCCATTCGGTTATCCACAGCAAGGCATCCATTCGATAACACAATGTATGGGCGATCCAATCAGCAAAGTAGTAGATTCTGTGGGGCGTGGGCGGATATGAGATATGCACGGTCTGGATCTCCGGCATTGCGTCCGGCTTCCTGCGTTCGCGCCTACTTAGCCACTCCTCGCATTCCTGTTCCGTGTAGAGACGCACCCTTCACCCCTTTCAGCCAAATGATGATGGCTCCGTCTCGGCGATTTTATACCCGCAGCCATGAACACCGGCCCTTGTTATGATGGGCGGAGTTGATTCCCCAGGAAGGTGCTTCCCATGAGCTCTCTCAATCCCTATGAAAAATATCTCGATGGCAGACCACTGGAAGCCATCCTCTCCTCGACCACCGAGCAGCTTGGCGCGCTCATTGCCGCCATCGGCCCGGAAAAGTCCGCCGTCCGGCCCGCTCCCGGCAAATGGAGTCCCGCAGAGATCCTCTGCCACCTGGCCGACTGCGAACTGGTCTTCGGCTTTCGTCTCCGCCAAACGCTGGCCGAAGATACGCCGACCGTTCAGCCGTTCGACCAGGAAAAGTGGGCCGACACCTATCCCGCAATCGGTGCCGAACAAGCTCTGGCGACTTTTTCCGCCTTCCGGAAATGGAATCTGCTGCTCCTGGCCGCCGCGCTTCCCGCTGCGGCCAACAGGCCGGTCATCCACCCTGAGCGAGGCCAAATGACCTTCCAGACCATAGTCGGCACCATGGCCGGCCACGATCTGAACCATCTGGCACAATTGCAGACACTCGCGGCCTCCGCAACCAGCTAGATCGCGTGCCAGGAGAGTGCGAGGGCTATCGGCGTTCCGTCTTTCCGCGCACTTTGCAGACGGGTCGGGGACCGCAGCGTCTTATCTGCCGCCCTTGCTCTTTTTGCCGCCGGCAAGCTTCGCCGCCGCCTGTTGAGGCTGGTCGCCGCTATGGTGCCGCTTGTGGTGCGCCAGGGCTTTGGCAATCTCTTCCGGCGAAAGCTTGCTCCCGCCCAGATGCAGAACGTCATTTCCAATTGAATTGTCGGGCTTGCTTGTTTCCATGGATTTCTCCTTTTTCAAGGGAGGGCGATCCGTCTGCAAGATTGCCGTGCAAGGTCACAGACGAACCCCTTCCGGCTTGGCGGAAAATCCTCGGCGGCGCAACAATGGCGCTCTGAGGCAAGCAGGGCAGTTCGCAAATGTCCGCCTTGGCCGCCCTGGTAAGAACGGCCTCTGCCACCCCAACGACAGGTCTTCGTCGTTGGGGTGGCAGAGGCAGCTCCTTCGTTCAGGATAGTCCCATTCGGAACGCGAGAACAGTATGCTTTTGGTGGTTGGCCTTTCAGCCGGGAACCCCTCAGGATCTCGCAGATTCAACCCTCTTAAGAACGATTCATCGCGAACGTGCAAGGTTTTCCGCGTTTGCGCGATCACCACAAGGCATTTCCTATTTTTTATGCGCTCTAGGCCGAATCCCGCGTCCATCCGCCGAGGTTTTTGCCTTTCGCACGGCGCCATTTAAGTCCGCTGCTGCGCGGATCATATTTTTCAGTGCGCGCTCATTAATTTTGTCACTCTCTTTGAAATCAATCGCTCGCCATTTATTGCCGCCAAGGCCGGCGTTGAAGATCTTGTCCGGATCTGGAAGGGCTGCGCCCTGAGCGAAGGTCAGCTTTACCTTATCCTTGTG
>JBAPYY010000436.1:0-4887 GCA_049284975.1 Occallatibacter sp. | reverse complement strand
GGTCCAGTTCGATGACCTTCTTCCATTCCGCGATTGCCTCATCCGTGCGTCCTTTGGCCGTGAGTTCACTGGCAAGATCGACGAGCCGGTACGACTCGGCCGCCGGCACGTCGATCTTCACCATTCCATCCGCAGGGATATTCACAAACTCGGGAATATTGACCGCGCGATTGGCTGCTGTCGCATTGTCGATCAGGATTGGCGGACTGGAGTCTCCATTTGTATCGATGTGTGTCAGAAACATCTGCGTATAGGGCGAACGGCTTTTTGATGAGAAAACCAGCCAACGGCCGTTGGGGGAAAAGCTGTGCCAGGAATTCATCAGCGGGGTATTACAGCGCATGCGTCTCGCCACCCCGCCTTCGAACGGAACAATATAGAGTTGGCTGTCGGGGCGCATCAGCAGCGCGTTGCGCGCCTTGACGAAAACGATCCAGCGGCCATCGGGAGAAACTTTAGGAAAACTGTTGCTCATGCCGTTCTGAGAAGCGCCCTCGATGGGAACGGGCACGCCGCCTTTGCCGTCGTTGAACGGCATTCGGTAGAGGTCAAACCGAATCTGTGTCTCATCGGGGGAGTTGGCGTGATCGGGCAGTTTTTGTCCTGCGGATAGCGGATCCCTGGCTTCGGCACGAGCGAAGACGATGTACTTTCCGTCCGGACTCCAGACGGCGTCAGTATGCACGTAACGGGGATCGTCCGCGCCGGGAAGAGGCTGCTTCTTGCCTGTTGCGCGGTCATACCAGGCGAGGATTCCGCGCGTGGGATAGAAGACCTGGAGGAAGCGATAGTCAGTGAAGTTAACGACGAAGTAGCTGTTGGGAAGTTCAGCTTTCTGGCCGCGCAACATGGTCAGAACATATTTGCCATCTGGCGACACCTGAGACATGAAGCCGATTCTCGAGCGTGAGGCGGTGCGGTCTTTGATGGAACTCCATGAGATGACGTCCTGGTTGCGGATGCTCATCTGCGGTTTGACGGAAGCGAGCGCATAAAGGCCTTTGTCGTTGGAGGGGCCGTCGAGATCCATGCCGAGTGTCTTGCCATCGGCGGAGAAAGAGTGACAGTTGGCGCAGGTATGGAGGCCCGTGAGCAGCAGGCGGCTGTTGGGCTGAGCAATGTTGCGCAGGCGCCAGGCGAGCAGAGGCAGATCCTGCTTGGCCAGCGGTTGGATGATGCCGGTTTGAGTTTTGGAAGGGATCAAAGGAACGTCGCGATAGAAGATGGGCGCGTCCACGGGATCCTTTGACGTTGTGATGGTAACCGTTCCGGTTGAAAGTGCCCGATCGAGTTGTCCGGTTTGAAAGCCAGAGATCGTGACTGTGGCGGGACGTTCTCTGGAACGCAGTTTTATCGTTTCCCAGGTAACAGCATCCGGTTTCCATGTGTGCGCAGTGGCTTGCAGCGGAGTGAGAGTAGGCGCCTCGTTACTGGGCGAGACACAGCGCGGATCGATTTCGCCGATGCGCATCCGCTCACCTGCCGATGAGACATGGAGGCCGGGTGAGCCATCGTCAAAATCCACAACAATGGTCCATGTGGAGGCGCCGGTTGACGCGTCATGCCACAGGAAGGTTGGAGGCGTGATCTCCCTGGGAAAGATTGAACCGTCTTCCGGATAATCGACGGTGATGAGGGCGGGCTGCGGAGTGGCTTGATTGGTCGACGAAGCAGCGCCCAACGGTGGGGCCGGCAACGATTGGGCCAACACCAGGCCTGCCGAAACTGAAGATTGGTACTCAGCGAACCAGCCGAGAAGCGCAACGACGGCCCCAGCTACGATTACGGCGCTCAATCGCTGGGCCCGCCGATGATTCATTGACCCCTCCTCGCTCAAAGCGGAACGCTCTCAGTCCGTCACGAAGTTGATGTGGTCTAGCATTCTTTCCATGATTCTTGTGCTTGACCTCGGTCGGCCATTCTTAGCGGAAAAGGATATCAACAAAAGCAACCGACCTAGCTCAAGGAGCCTCTATCAGTTGACCGTAACGCGACTTGCGATTGTTGTCTTCGTTCTCCGCCTTGCGAAGATCTGTGAGTCTCTGAACCAGGTCTTTGAGCTCTGCCTTGTCGCCAGTCTTGCGACGCGCCAGGATGAGCGAATAGACAGCCTGCTGATCTTTGGGATTGATTGCAAGCGCGGCACGACATGCTTTGACGGCTTGCTCATGCTGATCTGCTTGCAACTCAAGCGATGCAAGCAAGTCATAGGCCTCGGCAAGATGTGGATCAAGCACGATCGATTTTTTTGCCGTGGAAATCGCCTCGGCGACGCTGTTCGTATCATCGCTCTGCTTTGCATCCGGCGACGACCAGGAGAGAGCTTCGGCCAGCAGATAGTAGGCAAGCGCATCCCGAGGATGCTCACGCACCTGTCGGCGAAAATCCTGGAGTGCCGCTTCATGATTGTGGCGCTGCGACTGAGCAATTCCTTCGGCGCTCGAAGCCATCGAGGAACCCGGATCGAGCTTGTGGGCATGCTCAAAATCGGCCATAGCTTTCTCGAAGTCGCCGTTCTGACCGTATAGAACGCCGCGCGCCATGTAAAGGGCGGCGGAGTTAGGAAGACGCGTCAGGCCGATGTTTACCATATCGATGCCGACTGCATAGGACCCATGTGTGAACGACAGGGTGGCGAATTCCACATAGCTGTTCGGGTCGTCAGGATTGGCGAGGATGGCCGTCCGCAGCAACTCAACGGCATTAGGGGTCTCACCGTTCGATTCATGGATGGCGGCAGCGAGACGAAGCGTGCGACCATCGGCGGCGCGGGCGTCCAGCAGTGGCTGGAGCGTGGAGAGTGCCGCGGCGGAGTCATCGGAACGCCACTGGAGCAGGGCGAGATCGTAGCTTGCCTCTGCGTCATTCGGTCGCAGAACGAGAACCTGTTGCAGGCGGGCAATGGCATCAGGGAAGCGATTGACGTGCGCGAGACAGAGGGCGTATGCCATAAGCGCATTCGGCTGCGTGCGAATCGCCTCGTCCGCGGCAGCAAAGTCTATCGCGGCCTGGGCATAATTCCCATGCCGATATTCCAGAGTGCCGAGCATGGCATGCGCTGTGGAATTGGCCGGCTGAAGAGAAACAATTTGGCGGAGCAACGGAATGGCTTGCGCGGATTGCGACTTGTAACTGAGTTGCGCGGCTCCTTCGAGCGCGGGCAAATAGTCCGGATCGAGTTTGAGAGCCTGTTCATAGGCGGCGAGCGCCTCTTTGGGTTGGCCCGATTTCTCCAACGCCACGGCTCGCAGCGTCCAGGCTTTATAGGATTGCGGTTCAGTGCGGACGAGTTCGGCGGACAATCGAAGCGCATCGGGGTATTGGCCCTTCTGCAAGGCTTCGAGAACAGCAGAAACCGAGACCGCGGCGGTCTGGGCCAAGACGGAAAGTGGCAGAGCAGCCATGAGACAAGCCGCAAGAATCAGGTTTCTGGCTTGTTGGCGCGCTCTGCGCATGAACCAATACCTCCTGCTTCCCCGAACGCCCCGGGAGTGGATTAAACCTTCGGGCGCTCCGTTGCGGCTATAGGCTATCACTTTGCGATAAAGCCGGTATTGCCTCTCGCCGGCAGTCTAAATAACGGTGGAGCGGCTAGTCGCCGCTCCACCGTTCAGGAAGGAAGCACGAAGGATCCAATGCGGCCCCCTTGGCTTTTAAAATTTGATGTTGGCGCCGAGTTGAATCCAGCGTTGCTCGAGTTGGCTGCTGGCTGTGCCGAAAGCGGCGCCAGAAGTTGGATCGATACTCGACCCCGACAACCCCGCTAGATTCGGATGATTGAAGAGGTTGAATATTTCAACGCGGAATTCCAGCCCGATACCCTTGCGGACGGTCGTTAGTTTGTGCAAGGACACATTGGTCTCGAAGAATCCGTAGTCGCGGAACCGGTTTTCCTGCTCGTTGCCTTCAGTCCCCACTGTGGGTTGGGTGAATTGTGTGGCCCCGTTGGGGAAGATGCCTCCAGTGCCGCCCCTGTTCAGCGGCAGGAAGTTCTTCCTTCCGTGCAATTGTGTGTACGACGAAACGTCCGGATTGTCGTTGTTGTCGCCGTCCGCATTGTAGTCGCCGCATGCTGCTTCTGCGCTTAGACCCGCACCGCACACACCGCCGGCCTCACCGGCGACGTTGTAAGTTGCGGTTGTGTTGACCGTGAACGGATACCCGGATTGTCCGACCACGGTGCCGCTAATGCCCCAGCCTCCGGTTGTGCGTCCCACCACGCCCTTTCCTTCATTTAAGCCGCGGAACTCATAGCTGAAAGTGGAGGAAAGGCGATTAGGCGCGTCCCAATTGGATGGCCCGTAATACTGCTGCGGATTGCTGTTTTCCGGATAGACCTGAGTGTCGTCCTTGGACGAGGAGCGGGTGTAGGAAACATCGACGAATCCCGTCCCAGCGAAGCGCCCATGCACATCGGCGACGAACTCATTGAACACGGAATGACGATCGTTATCGGTGTAGTAGATCGTTCCAAAACTCGAGTTGTATCGAACGGGAGTGGTTCCTGCCAGAACGCCCGGGTCGTCCGGCGGGGCGTTGATATCCGCGCCGTAACTGACGTTGCCAGGATTTCCGCCGCCAGAGAGCAGTCCGTGCGAGATCGCTCCGGAGTAACCGACACTGGCCACAAAGTTGTGTGAAATCGCGTGCTCGAGGTTAATGGATTCGATGTAGGTGACCGGGGTTTTCAGGTTAGGATTGATGCCGCTGATTCCTACCACCAGTCCGTTGAATCCGCCCTGGGTATTGAGCGTGAGGGCTGTGAGCGTTGGGTAGGTGTAGCCGAATGGGGGGGCCTCGCTTGTGCCCAAGCCAAAGACGGGCCGGTGTGCCAGGTTGGTATCGGAGCCATAGAAGGTCGGGTAGATGCCTCCCGGCGGGTTGCCG
>JBAPYY010000435.1:0-3784 GCA_049284975.1 Occallatibacter sp. | reverse complement strand
GTTCTGGATTGTCTTCGGCGTCACGCTGCTTATCTTTCTGATGTTTTTCTCCCAAGGTTTTATCAAGCTGTCGGAGACCGGGCAGCGCCTGGTTGCAATATTTGTCTACTCCATTTGCATTGCGCTGCCTTCGATTGTGCTACTTACTCAAGTTTCGATTCGCTATGCAGCCAAGTTTCCTCGCACGATCGTTATGATCCAGGTGTTGTGCCTCATCGGCACTGCTTCTATCGGCAGTCTTTTTGCGGTTTCGTTCTTATGGATCGCCGGAATTGACGGGCGTGGCGGGTATTGGAACGCGTATTGGGGGGATCTTCCCTTCAGCATTGTAATTACGCTGGCAATTGGAATGAGCATCACCACATTTGAAACGTTGCGCTATAAGTTGCAGGCAGCCACTTTGGAAGCGCGCACGCGTCAGATGGAGCAAGAGCGCGCCTATAAGTTACTTGCCGAAGCGCAGCTTTCTTCGCTTGAATCGCGCATCCATCCCCACTTTCTCTTCAACACGCTCAACTCCATCGCAGCACTGATTCCGATGGACCCTCAGCGTGCCGAAGATACAGTTGGCAAACTGGCTTCGTTGCTTCGTTTTTCGCTCAATGCGCAACACAGCGGCCTTGTTCCTCTGGCGCAAGAACTCAAAATCGTGCGCGATTATCTTGAAATCGAGTCCACGCGCTTCGGCACACGCCTGCGTTACGAAATCCGCGTGCCCGACTCCTTGGGTTCCGCCAAAGTTCCTCCGCTCGCACTACAGACCCTTGTCGAGAATTCCGTCAAGCATGTGGTCGCACAGCGTTCAGAAGGCGCCTCGGTCCAGGTCACTGGAGTGATGGAGCCAGGACGTATTCGTCTCGAAGTTATCGACGATGGGCCCGGCTTCTCCCTCGGCGCGATCGCACCGGAGCACGGACTCGGCAATCTCTCCGCGCGCCTCGAACTTTTGTTCGGCGGTGCGGGCCAACTCGAAGTGACGTGCGAGAGAGAACACACCATTGCCCGCATCTCGTTTCCCGCTGAACTGTGAGACCCAATGGAAACCACCAAACTCAGTGCCTACCTCGTGGATGACGAACCGCTCGCTATCGAACGCCTTCGGCGGATGTTGTTGGCGAGCTGCGACTCTCTTAGCATTGCTGGCAGCGCCACAGATCCCGTCCAGGCTGTCGAGTTTCTAAACGGCCCGACAAATATTGACGTGTTATTTCTCGACATTCAGATGCCGGGCATGAACGGTTTCGAACTGCTCTCCCACCTTGCTGTTCAACCCTTCGTCATTTTCACCACCGCCTACGATCAATACGCGTTGCGGGCCTTCGATGTGAATTCCATCGATTATCTGCTCAAACCGATCGAAACAGAGAAGTTGCAGCGCGCAATCGCGAAGCTTGGACGGCTCAGACCCGTCGCCAAACCAGACTGGCAGCAAAATCCCGATCTCCCGGCAGTGTTGAAGGAATTGTCAGCCTCGCTTCTCGGCCAACAAAGTGATTACCCGCGCCGCATTGCCTCACGCGTGGGTGAACGCATCTCCTTTCTCGACCTCGACGCCGTGACGCACTTTGTGGCGCGCGATAAGCTCACCTATGCCGCAGCAAACGGCCGCGAGCACTGCGTCGATCAGACCATCGCCGATCTCGAGGCGAGGCTCAACCCAGCTCGATTCCTGCGCATCCATCGCGCTGTGCTTCTGAATCTCGATTGGGTGAATGAGGTGAACGTTTCGTTTGCGGGTAAGGCAACCATCTCTTTGAAAGATGTCCGGCACACCCAGTTGCCGGTCGCACGAGACCGCCTGCGTCTGCTCAGGTCGCGAATGGATTTCTGACCTTACCTTCATAGGATCCGGTTGCGGGCGAATTGAGTTGCATCCACCTCCGTCAATGCGTTTTAATGCATGGGCAGCCATGAAACGCTTCCGGCAATTTTGAAATCCGGAAAGACCTGGAGATAGTCATGCCGGGCAAGTTGGAGTTGATCGTTGGACCAATGCGAAGCAACAAGACAGCTGAACTGCTGCGCAGAATCGAGACGCGCCGCCAGTACGCCAAGCAGTATGTCCTGCTGTTGAAACCGAGCGAAGACACCAAAGCCGCTGTTGGAGTGGTAGAAAGCCGCAATCAAAACGGCTGTGGAAAGATGGAAGCCGTTGAGTTCCGCGCTGCGGATCCATGGGCGGTTCTGCCCGTCATAGCGGCCACAGAGCAACAAATTGGCAAACGCATCGAATGTGTCGCTATTGACGAAGGCCAGTTTGTCCAGGATCTCTTTCACTTCACCCGGCGCTTGATTGAATCGGGTTATGACGTGATGGTCTCGGGGCTCGAACTCGATTTTCGCGGAATGCCTTTCGGCGAAATGATGAATCTCTCCTGGCTCGTGCGCACTTACTCGGGCAGTGTCACAGAGTTAGTGGCATATTGCAGTTGCGGGGCCAAGGCGCTCTACCCGCAGCGGCTGATTGATGGAAAACCGGCCTCCTACGACAGCCCTATTATCATGGCCGGCGACAATTACGAGCCGCGCTGTGTGGAACATTTTGTCCTGCCCGGGCGGCCTCACTAGCTGGACGCGGGAGCACCGCATTGCTCTCATGCTCTTGACAGTGTCTGGTTGACGGGGCCCGTGGATTCCCGGACGACAAGCTCCGGTTCCACTGCAATCTCTTCGTGCGGAGCGAGCGTGCCGTGGATGAGGTTGAGCAGGCTTTGGGTCGCAATTCTACCAATCTCAGCAAGGGGCTGGTGAATCGTTGTAAGACGCGGCAGTGTGTACGCGGCCGCCCTGATGTCGTCAAAACCAATCACCGAAACGTCGGCCGGTACGCGCAAGTTAAAGTCCTGAAGTGCGCGGATGGAACCCATTGCGGAAATGTCGTTGAAGGCGACCAGCGCCGTAAAGGGCAGCCGGGTGGCCAGCAGCTGTTGTATGACGGGATAGCCTAACTCCGGAGAGGTCATGTCGCGATCGAGGCTGACGACCAGTTCTGGTTTGATCTCCAGGCCCAGTTTCTCCGCAACTGCCACAATCCCATTCCAGCGCGCATTCGAGTCGGAACTGAAAGGCTGCCCGCGCATGAACGCGATATGTCGGTGCCCCAGACCGTACAAGTGGTTCAGGGTAAGCTCTGCTGCGCGGGCGTGGTCGAGTATCACGTTAGTTACGCCATCGATCTGGCGATGACCTGCGATTGCTACTACGGGAACGGATGCGGAATGTTCAAGTGCGGTGTCTATTGCAATGATGCCTTGTGCGCCTCGGCTGATCAGCATCCGCGTGTAATCCTCTACCAGATTCTTGCGGTGGCGGTGGTGCGCCGTAAGGTAGAAATATCCGGCATTGATCAGTTGATCGCCGATGCCGCTCATCACCTCTGTGTGATAGCCGTCGTTCAATTCTGGCACAAGAATGCCGATCGTAAGAGTGCGCCTGTTACGCAGGGAACGCGCCAACTGGCTCGGGTGGTAATTCAACTCCTTGGCGGCAGCCTTGATGCGATCGCGCGTGACTTGCGGAATCGTGCGACCCGGCACGTCGTTGAGCACTACAGATACCGTCGCCGGATTCAGCTTCAGGTGAGCCGCTAACTGCTTCAGGTTTACCGGATGCCGGGCAGCAAGTTTTGCGGCCGGCTTTCGCTCTTCAGTACGTACGGGATCTTCCATTGAGACATCTCACCTTTTACGCTGGATACCGTATCTGGAATCCATCACGCCGGGATTCGCACAGCGGAATCCGGCAGGGTCTCTCTAAAGGATATACAATCCAGCGCCTTTTTCCC
>JBAPYY010000434.1:0-13178 GCA_049284975.1 Occallatibacter sp. | reverse complement strand
CGTGAGGCCCATGTCCGCTATGGCAAGGGCAAGACGCTGACGCAACTACTGGACGAATTTGCGAAAGCCCGAGCAAAGAGCCTGGACGAACTGCGCGGACTTAAGCTGGCCCCAAAGGATTTGGAGCGGCGGGGACGGCATCCGGCACTCGGCTCGGTCTCTTTGTCCGAGCTGCTGGCCACATGGGCGGCACACGATTTGACTCATCTGCATCAAATTTCAAGGATCATGGCACACCAGGTTCGCGAAGTCGTGGGACCGTGGGTGCGGTTCTTGGGCGTGATGCAGTGCGCGGGCCACAGCGAAGCAGCTTGAAATTCGCCGCTCGGCTCTGATCTGCCCGGCAACCTCTTACCAGCGGAAATGAGACAACCTGGTTTGGTGTCCCGCCATCAATAGTCAAAATCCGACAATGCGATGCGAGTAATCGACATGAATTCCGAGTATGTGGCCGCCGATGGTGACTGTTGCTAAATCTATGCTTGCTGGGGCGCAATCTCTCCATTGCCGGTGATCCAGGCGTAAAGCTGAGAGCGGCCAGTTCCCCGTTCTTTCGATGCGGTGCCAGGCCAGCTGGGGGAGACGAGTAGCGCGCCATGAACGTTGCGCGAACCAACGCTTTCCGAACGCCCAATAGGACCATTTGGAACTTCTGTAGTCGCAGAAGCGTAGTGGGTTTAATGGCGCTGGCTGGATTTCGCAGTGCTCGTGAAATCATCGAGGAGATCAGCGATGGGGATAGCCAGTGACAGGCTGAGGCAGGTATTAAGGAGACTCGGGCGTGCTCCGTTGTTTACGGTGCTTACCCTGATCACACTGGCTGTGGGCATTGGCGCGACGACGTTGATCTTCAGCGTGGTGGATGGAGTGCTGCTGAAACCGCTGCCGTATCCGGAGCCTGGACGATTAATCGGAGTCTGGTATACGACTCCGAAAATCGATATCAAGAACCTCAACATGGCTCCTTTTCTGTACTTCATCAACCGCGAGCAGAACAAAACACTGGAAGACGTCGGCGCCTACTCCGGCGATTCGCTGAGCGTGACGGGGGCGGGCGAGCCGGAGCATGTTCGCGGGCTGGACGTGACCCAGGCTGTACTGCCGATTCTGGGTGTAAAGCCCGCACAGGGGCGGCTATTTATGCAGCAGGAGGACACGGCTGGAGGTCCGAAGACCGTGATTCTTTCCTATGCGTACTGGCAACGGAAATTCGGCGGTGCACAGTCGGTGATTGGGAGGTCGATCACAGCGGACGGCACGTCCCGAGAGATTATTGGTGTGCTGCCCAAGGGATTTCACTTCCTGGACTGGCAGGATGCGGACCTGATATTGCCCATGCAATGGGACCGTAGCAAGACAAAACTGGGGAACTTCAGTTATGAGGGGCTGGCCCGGCTGAAGCCGGGTGCAACGATTGCGGAAGCGGGCACAGACCTGCAGCGGCTGATTCCGATTGCCATACGCAGCTTTCCGCCTCCGGAAGGTTACAGCACAAGCCTCTTTGAGGCCGCGCAGTTCAGGACGAATCTACGGCCGCTGAAGCAGGACGTTGTAGGGGATGTGGGCAACGTTTTGTGGGTGCTAATGGGCTCGATCGCGATGGTGTTGCTGATTGCGTGCGCGAACGTTGCAAATCTGCTGCTCGTGCGTGTGGAAGGGCGAAGGCAGGAACTGGCGATCCGCTCCGCACTTGGTTCCGGATGGAAGCAGATTGCGGGCGACCTGTTGTTAGAGAGCGTTGTACTGACGCTGATCGGCAGCGTGCTGGGGCTGGGGCTCGCGTACGGTGGACTGCGTTTGCTGCTGGCGCTGGCACCGGATTTGCCGCGCATCCATGAGATCGGGCTCAATATTCCGGTGCTTTTGTTCACGTTAGCGCTGGCTGTATTGACGGGCCTGGTGATCGGGCTGATCCCAGTCTTCAAGTTTGCCGGAGGTCAATTGCATACGGGATTGCGCGAGGGAGGGCGCGCGTTGAGCCAGAGCAGGGAGCGGCATCGCGTGCGCAATGCGCTGGTGGTGGTTCAGGTGGCTTTGGCACTGGTTCTTCTAATCTCTTCGGGACTTATGATCCGGACGTTCCGCGCGTTGCAACTTGTGAATCCGGGATTCACTGACCCCAACGCCCTGCAGACGTTCCGCGTATCGATACCGGATACGGAAATATCGGACAAGGACCGCGACAAGCTCGTGCACCTGGAACAGGACATGATGAACAAGCTGGGAGACGTACCGGGCGTGCAGTCTGTGGGTTTGACGAGCGCGGTTCCCATGAGCGGATACAACTCAAACGACCTGATCTTTGCCCAGGACCGTATCTATCGCAACGGGGAAATTCCGCCGCTGCGCAGGTTCTTATGGGTTTCTCCGGGGCTCTTCAAGACGTTGGGCACTCCAATGATCGCGGGGCGCGATTTTACCTGGGAAGACAGCTTCGAAAAGCTGCCAGTGGCTGTGATTTCAGAAAATTTTGCCCGGGAATACTGGGGCAGCTCGCAAAACGCTCTGGGCAAGCGGATGCGGACGGGCTCGACTGATGACTGGCGGCAGATCGTGGGTGTGGTCGGCGATGTCCACGATGACGGGTTGAACGAGAAGCCCCCGACCACCGTGTACTGGCCGCTGATGATGAATAACTTCGATACCCAGAAAGAGCGGGTACAGCGCAGCGTTTCGTTTGTTATTCGAACGCCGCGGGCGGGATCGCAGGCATTCATGAACGAGGTTCGGCAGACGATCTGGTCGGACAATTCCAGCCTGCCGCTGGCAGACCCGAATACAGTGGGCCACTATTATTCCCAGTCGACGGCGCGAACATCCTTCACGCTGGTGATGATGGCGGTAGCGGGAACGATGGCGCTGCTGCTGGGTGTGGTTGGCATCTACGGAGTGATTTCGTACTCGGTCACACAACGGATACGGGAGATAGGGATACGCATGGCATTGGGAGCGCAGCGCAGCATGATTGTCCTTCTATTTGTCCGCGATGGACTGCTTCTGACGGGCGTTGGGATTCTATGCGGGCTTGTTACGGCGTTTGCTACGGTTCGCCTGATGCAGTCGCTGCTCTTCGGTGTGAGCCCATATGACCCGGCGACCTACATCGCGATCACTCTGGTGATCTTCTTGACAGCGTCGGTTGCCTGCTGGCTTCCGTCGCGCAGGGCTGCAGCAGTGGATCCGATGATCGCGCTTAGATCCGACTAGGTCCAGCCATCCCTTGGGATCACGCCGTTACGAATTAGCAGCTGACGAGACTCCTTTGGGCGGAGCTACATTCACCGGAAACTGAAACTGATGTCTGATGAGTAATTGAAGGATAGCCTGTCATTCGACCCCAACGCAGGAATCTGGCGATTAGTGTGCCCCAGGCATGTTGGACTCAGTGAAGGGAATCACAATTTTATTGAACTCATCCGGTTTCTCCAGATACATTAAGTGGCCGACTTCCGGGACCACCACTAGCCGCGAACCTGGAATCACGGCTACGATTGCGCCTGCGTGCGCATGTACATCGGGGATAGCTGCGGATTCCGATCGCCGGTGGCGAGTAGCAGCCCAGCACGCATAACTTCCGCTGGCTGGTCGCGAACGGCGCGCTCTCCATTGTGCAACAGGATATGCTCTGGTTTGACGGCATGGTGCGTTGTATGCGCGTGGCGAGAATGGCAGATGTGCTGGGCAAGCAGTGCATTCCCCACATATCGAGCACGGGCCTCGGTTACCTTTATATGATGCATTTCGTTTCAGCAATTCCCAGCTCCGGTCCATATCACGAGTTCAAGGAATTTAACAACGAGCTATCTTATACTTGCGCCACATCGACCTTGCGCAGCGACGACAACGGCGTCCTGAAGATTCCCACTGGTCCAGGCGTCGGAGTTGAGATCGATCCAGCGTATATCGCAATGCACAAGGTTGTCACTGCGTGAGAGTTAAGGAGACAACGCGTGAAAAGTCATACCGAGTATCTGGTCTTTGAGACAAAGAAGGCACGCGAGATGGTGCACATCACCGACGAAGTGGAGCGTGTGGTAGAGCGCAGCGGCGTGCGCGACGGATTGTGCTTCGTTTCGCCCATGCATATTACGGCAGCAGTGTACGTGAACGACCTGGAAGGCGGGCTGATTGAGGATATCGGAGTGTGGCTCGAGAAACTGGCTCCAGCGCGGCCCGATTACAAGCATCACCGCACCGGCGAAACCAACGGCGACGCGCATCTGAAGTCGCTGCTGCTGCATCACGAAATCACCCTTCCGGTGACCAACCGGAAGCTTGATCTGGGGACCTGGCAACGCGTCTTCTATGCCGAATTCGACGGGCAGAGACGGAAGCGCGTGATTGTGAAGGTGCTGGGGATTGAGTAGCCGCCCGCGGTAGGGCAGCGGCTTCGCGCATGGGGTTCGCCGCTTCCCACACATCGCTCAGCGACCCCTCGGACGAAGACCTGTCCGTGGGGACCCCGGCAACGCGACGGATGGGACACCCGGCGGAGTGCGTCGACTGGGAATCTGAGAGTTGGCGGGTTATTCGGGGTTGCAAGGCTGCGAATTCGTCAATAGTGTTCCACGTGGAACATATTGATTCTGTGCGATTTAGTCGCCAGTTTACTACTTAATTAACTGCAAAATATTTGGACTGTTTGTAAGAGATTTTGGATAGTAAAAAAGCAAGATTTGAGATGGTCAGACCTGCGCCACTCGTCGATGTGGAGTTCACAGTCTCACAGTTTCACAGGAAATAGGGGGGAGGGGGTGTCTTTCGGTTGAGGTGGTGCAGTCCAGGAACTGAGAAATTCGTCGCGATTGACTTCCGGTTCGACATTCTTTTCACGCTAGACATGATTGTGCGCCAAGAAGGGGAAATTATCTGCAAGCACCCTTCGACTTCGCTCAGGGCAGGCTCTGCGGTGCGGCCAACTGCCTTCGGCTTGGCGGGTTGAAGATCGTGGTATCCCAGGTCCGAAAATCCGGACCTGGGGCACCCGAGCCAGTCATTTTGGATTAGTCAGACCTGTGCCCAACCACCCGCCCGCTCATCGCGATACGACCGCGATGAACGGGGCACAGCTTCTTATAGCGCATGGTTGTCTGATGACCGGGCCACCTGTCCCCCCCAGGGTGAAACAGCCTCCCTCTGAGCTCATTGAGATTTTCGAGGTAGTCGATCTGACTCGCGCCTGATGACAGCCAACACTTCTCCAAACGTCTCACTTATGTGTCCCTTTGGGAACGAAATGTGCTGAATTCCGGCCAGATTCGAGAACTCCTCAACACCCTCTTCGAGGAGCACAATCGCTCTCGAAAATCCGAGTTTTCCTTGGAACAGGCCCGTTTCATGAATCACGTTTTGGCGAGCACGCAGACATTGATCTGCCGTCTCGTCTTCCCCGGTGAGTACAAGAAACGCCAAAGAACTCTCCGTCAGCATTTCGTCAAGTATGTCGCGGATGTGATGGCCAGCCCGGGCGCCGCTTTCGAAAGCAACAACATGGTGCCCATGCTTATCCTGCAAGTGATTCTTCAATTCCTCCCAAACCTTGCTTCGCCCATGTCCTATAAAAACTTTGAAGTCGCTCTCTTCCGTTCCAGATGACTCGACGACATGAAAAGGGATCGCTTGATTCTCCGATTCTCGAAAAACATTGATAATCGAATTGATTTCGTGCCGGCGCTGAGACCTGACGCTTATAAAGACCCAGCAGCCCGATACCGAGTAGGAAAGCTCGCATTTCCAATATTCCTGCGTTAGAGGAACGGAAAACCTGAGGTTGACGTCATCGGCTTTGGGGAATTCCGCGAAAAAGTCTTCGACATCGTCATAGCTCCAAGTCTCCCCTCTGTTCGATATCTCCAAGGTTCCAAATTCTCCGGGCTTGTTGTCTTTTGCCAAAGACTGAACGACAGAAATCACTCGACGTAAGACCGTCTCGGGAAACTTCAAGTGCTTATAATTCTTTCGAAATTCCATCTCGCCTTTCCCCCCAGATCCCAATCTGGAATGTCAGCTCATTTTCCGAAAGTATACGCTTGCTGGTGATCTCAAGTATTCCAATTTAATTATCCCGGCCTCGCTCTGTCAGTGAAAATCAGAGGCAGGTGGCCCAGGCATCGATTCTGCTTCCTTTGATCGTTAGCCGAGGTGGAAGGCTGTGCCCCATTCATCGCGGCCCTATCGCGATGAGTGGGCCGCGAAGGCTTGCTGTCCAATCCGATTCGATTTCTACCGCTCCTCGAACGCCGGTCGCGTAGTGGTTGAAGCTGCTCCACTGGTAGTCGCCGGGAGATGCAACCAGTCCGCGCTTCACCGGATTTCGATGAATGTAGCGTATTACTTCGGAGCGGGCATCTTCGCCATGAACGTTGCGGTCAAAGTAGCGCTCCTGCCAGAACTTCTCGCGCTCGGCTCTCAGTTTGCGCGAAGTAATCTGTTTGACGGCTTTGAGAAACTGGGCCACGAGGATTGATGGTGGCTCGTTGATGAGCAAATGGACGTGCTCGGGCATCAGGACGTAGGCGTAGACCCTCGCCTGATGTCGCGCGCGAGTCTGTTCCAGTACAGCCTCAACTATGTTCTTAGGGTCTGGCGCATCGAGAAAAGGGAGACGGTGATGGCAACTGAAAGTGATGAAGTGGAGAGCTTCCGCTTTCTGGAACCGTTTCAGACCGTACGGCATGAAACTATCTTAGACCACGATCTGATCTCAAGCACTCGCCCGCTCATCGCGATAAAGCCGCGATGAACGGGGCACAGCTTCTTTTGTACAGCTTTTTATGGACCATGGTGATTCTTTGAGACTGATGAATGAGCCGACTACCGACTTCACAGACCGAGCTTACTCCACAAGTCATCTACTTTGGCTTTGGTGGCGCGGTCCATTTCGATCATAGTGGGCCAGGGGCGGTTGAAGCCTTCGGCTTTCCATTTGCGCGTGGCGTCGATGCCCATCTTGGAGCCGTAGTTGGGCAGGCGCGAGGAGTGGTCGAGCGAATCGACGGGGCCGAGGGTGAACTGGATGTCGCGCTCGGGGTCGATGTTGTTCGCTACTCGGAGGACAACCTCGGCGACGTTTTGCACGTCGCAATCCTCGTCCACCACGATGATGCACTTGGTGAACATGGCCTGGCCGAGGGACCAGATGGCGTTCATCACTTTGCGCGCCTGGCCGGGATAGCTCTTGCGAATGGAGACCAGCATCAGGTTGTGAAAGACGGCCTCGACGGGGAGATGAATGTCAACCAGTTCAGGAATCTGCATACGCATGGCGGGCAGGAAGATGCGCTCGACGGCCTTGCCCATCCATGCGTCCTCCATTGGCGGCTTGCCGACGATGGTTGCGGCGTAGATGGGGTTCTTGCGATGGGTGACGCAGGTGAGATGGAAGACGGGATAGTCGTCGGTGAGGGTGTAGAAGCCGGTGTGGTCGCCAAAGGGGCCTTCGCTACGGAGTTCGCCGAGTTCGACGTAGCCTTCGAGGACGATTTCAGAATGGGCAGGAACCTGGAGATCGACGGTTTCGCATTGGACGATTTCAACGGGCTTGCCGCGCAGGAAACCGGCGATGAGATACTCTTCAACTTCGGGCGGAGCGGGAACGATGGCAGCGAAGGTCGTGGCCGGATCAGTGCCGATGGCTACGGCAACTTCGAGGCGCGAGCCTTTGAGATTGCCCAGCGCGACCTGCGGAAGGCCGCCGATGGGGCCGTCGGGGATGGCGACCGCGCCTCCGGCTGACTCCGCCATTGCCGCGACCATTGCATGGAGCGGACTCTCGGTCGAGTGTTCAGCTGCCTGGCGGCGGAGTGCTTCGCGATAATGCTCGGCGGCCACTTTTTGGCGCTGCCAGTGCATGCCTGTGGTTTGGCCGTCGTAGACCTGCATGCGATACATGCCAACGTTGCGCTTGCCGGAGCGCGGGTCGCGGGTGACGACACAGGGGAGGGTGATGAAGCGGCCGCCGTCGTGGGGCCAGCACTTGAGGATGGGAAAGTAGTTGACATCGAAGTGGTCGCGGCGAATGGACTCCTTGCAGGGGGCGTCTTTGGCGCTGACGATTTTAGGGAAGGCGCTGGATAGTGCGCCTAACTGCGGCAGCATTTTGAGCTTGTCGAGCAGGCCTTCGGGAGCTTTGAGGTTCATCAGCGCATGAATCCGCTCGGCGATTTCGTCGAGGCGATCGACGCCGAGAGCGAGAGCCATGCGGCGCTCGCTGCCGAATTGATTGATGAAGACCTTGTGGCCGGGATGGCCAGTGACGTTCTCGAAGAGCAGGGCCGGGCCGCCGCTCTTGGAAACGCGGTCGGTAATCTCGGTGATTTCCAGCTCCGGGGAGACTTCTTCGCTGATGCGCTTGAGTTCGCCGTGATGCTCGAGGGTTTTGATCCAGTCGCGCAGATCGTCGTAGGCCATGGGGTTCTCCTGCAATGCACATGCTTCCCATTCATACTACGGCTTTTGGCTGCCTCTTTAATCTGTACGCCGCAACGCATAAATGACCCAGGGCGCGATGTGCGTCTCGCTCAGCCAGCAATAGGGCTCATCCCCATTCGCCAGGGGCTTGAGCATCTCCACGATTTCAAGGCCTGCTCGGCAATAGACTTCGAGGTAGGAGTTATGGGGCCAGAGAATGTCTACACATGGCGACTGATCTTCGAATTCCGTTGTGATGATTTTGACCGGATCGCCCGGCCTGGCTTTTCGATTCTCGGGAAAGTCCTTCGTCGAGAACGAGGCCCACTCGTTCACGTAAATTTCCGGCGCGGAAACGATGTTTACGAGAATGCCGTTCGGTTTGAGCAGTGCGCGCAAGTCGCGAAAAAGGCGAATTTTGGTGTCCATTCCGGGAACGTTGTCGAATGTGAACGCCGACTGAATGAGCGAAAAGCCCTGATGCCGCAAAATGCTCATGTCGTCACCGGGGACCAGGCGATAGTCGCCCTGCGGATCAATCTCGCGCGCCTTGGAGACCATCTCCGGCGAGATGTCTACGCCGACTGCTTCAAACCCAAGAGTGCGGAGGAATCGGGTCGAGCGGCCCGTTCCGCAACCAAAATCGAGCGCCGCTGTTCCCTTTACGTGGGCAGAATACATCTGAGACAAGTCACGAAAAGCAAGGTGGTATGTATTGGAAAACTCAAGTTTAGAGTACGCTTCCGCGTACGTAGCGCTCTGGTAGGTGTTGGCGAAGTCCATCGGCAGTCGCCTTTCTTCGCCGCTGCCGGCAGCGAGTGAAAAGGAAGTTCCAAGTAGCTCGAATCCATCTTAATGGCAACCGCTTCAAGTTCAAAAGGCAAGTCCTGGCTTAACGGACAGGTTCGGGGAGCGGATTGGCTGATTCGACAGCTGAAAGTGGAAATCCCAAACGCTTCCACTCATCGTATCCGCCGCGCAGTGGGCGCACTCGCTCGATGCCCAGCTTGTGCAGGGTCATGGCGGTTTTGGCTGCAGAGGCGTCGTTGGGGCAATTGCAGAAGAGCACGACATCGCGGTCGCGGGGAATCTCATGGTGGTGGGCGGTGAGGGTATCGGGAGAAAAACGGAGAGCGCCGGAGAGCGTGAAAGGGTCCTTCAAAATCTCCATGGGATGGCGCAAGTCCACGATGTAGACCGACTCGCCGGCATCGATTTGTCTCTTCAACTCCTCCGGCTCGAGCCGCGCGGCCACCAGTTTTTTGATAATCATGCGTCGGCGGATTACGCGCACCACAAGGAACCCGACGATACCGAGAGTCAGCAGGGCACCGGAGAATCGGCCTACTGTGTTGAGGAGGTTGGGGTCGCGCTGAAGCAAATCACCGAAGAAGCGGCCTGCCGTTAGCAGCGCCCCAACCCACAATGTGACTCCGATGACATCGAAAAACAGAAAGCTGCCGAGGCTCATTCCGTTTTGTCCGGCAACCGGCGCGGCGAGCAAAGACAGGCCGGGCACGAACTTGGCAATTACAACCGTGACTGCGCGCCTGCGGCCGAACGAGTCCTGAGTGCGGCGAACGCAGGTGGTCGGTTCCAGAGATAATTTACACAAGATACGCATCACATGGTGGCCATAGCGCCGGCCGACGAGGAACCATGAGCTGTCTGCAATGAGCGAGCCGACGAGTGCAGCCAGTAAAGCGAGGGGGAAACTAATTTCGTTTTCAGCGGAAAGTGCGCCAGCGGCAAGCAAAACCGGCGTGGCGGGCAATGGAACCCCAAGCTGCTCAACCAGGACCCATGCGAAGAGTAGGAGGTAGCCGTACGTGAGCAGAATGTGTTCCGGCAATGCCATAAGGGGGCCCTGTTTTCGCTTACTTGAGTATAAGACCGTCCCGCCTTCGGCTGCCAAATGGGTGCAGACGATAACCAGAGGAGGTCTCACTACATAGGATGATTTCCGAGGCAGATTGGCTTCACGCAAAAATCCGATAAGCAGAAACAGAAAAGGCCGCCCGAAGGCAGCCTTTATCATTTGGATTCGTAAAGCTGGAAAATGCGCGATGCTACGGCAAATCCTGCTGAGGGAGTGCCCGTGGAATGGCTGCTGCGTCCTGCAGCCCTTTGGAGGCGAACCAGTTGCTGTCCCAAAGGTTCTGATAGAACTCGCCAGTCAGTTCTGCGGCGCGGGGGCCGAATGTGGGGCGGCCACCTTCGAGGAAGAAGACCGTGACGAGGCTCCCATGAGGCGAGTCGGACCACGCGGCAAACCAGCCGTAGCGCGTACCGTTATCCGAACAGGTGCCAGTTTTGCCAAAGACCGGCAATTCATGGAAGTTGGCACGCAGGCGGCGGGCAGTTCCATACTCGACCGCGCCGGCCATACCGTCTTCAATGTCGGGAACGTATTTGGCAATATCAAGTGTCCGCTTGACCTTGGGTTGCAAGGCCGCGATCTCTTCCGGCGTGGTGGGATGCTGCAGATAGTAAAGGGTTCCGCCATTGGCGAGGGCAGCCACGAAAGCGCCCAATTGCAGCGGAGTGAGCGACACGCCCTGACCAAAGCTGCACATGCGACCAACGCCGCCCTGAGAGGCGGGCAATTCCTGATCGGGATAGACGCCTAACTGCTCGCCAGCGATGTTGTAGCCGGCCAGTTCGCCCAGGCCAAACTGATTGGCGTAGTGGCGCACGCGCTCGAAGCCCAGCTCACGTCCCAACTCTTCAAAATAAAGGTTATTGCTCTTGGCCAGCGCCTGCGTCATGTTCATGCGGAAACCGGACAGCTTGACCGGCGTATCGCTGGTGACGAGACCCTCGGAGAGCGCGGCCATTGCCACGGTAATCTTGATGGTGGAGCAGGGCTCGGCGCCAGGCGAGAGGGCTAATTTCTGGTTGACCATGGCGAGGATGCGCCCGTTGGAGGGGTCGATGACCACGGCAGTGCCATTCATGTCTCCCATGGCGTCGATCACTGCCTGACGAACTACCGGATCTTCGCCGGCCGTAACGTCGCCCGCAAATATGTCTCCCTTGGCAAAAGAGCTGGCAGTAAACCGCTCATAGTAGTGATGATGGCCACGGGCGTAGGACGCGCGGCGCACACCACCTCTTGCGGAATAAGTCCGGCGTCCCGCATGAGCAGTTCCAACCGCTGCATGGGAAGCAGAGCCTGTGTGAGCAACTGTGGATCTGCGAGTTGCCGCTCCAGCCGCATGATGCGCTGTACGGTGCGGCTCTGTCAGATGTGGTTCAGTTGTCTTGGAATGATGCAGCGGGTGTTGCGCGTCCAAAGCTAAAGCGGCTCCGGCGCCAGCGCCGAAACCGATGAGAACCAATGCACTTGCCCAAACACGGAAGAAACTCATTCAGCCCTTTTCCTCTCTCCTGTCAGAGTGTCGTGCACCGCGTCCCGGTTGGGCCGCGTAATTCTGTTGGTTGAATCTTGAATCGGCGCTCTTCTTACGGCCTGTCTCGCCAACTCCATGCATGATTGCAATTACTCAGCGGAAAACAAAACTCACCTGCACCGAGCATGCACCGCTGCGCTTGATACGCCGATTTCATCGGCATCTCCGCAGAGGACTTACAGTCCTTGTTGCGGATCTCTTCCAGGCACAGCGAACGGCCGGTTCGATGGGCCCTACTTGCGATTTACGGGCTATTTTTCACTATACCTTACCCAGATGCTTGATTTCAAAACAATACAGCACTTCGGTAACCCGTCAACTGTGTAAACCCGGTCTTGAAGGAAAAGTCTCCGTTGATTTTGTTTGGCTTATTTACGCACCAAAGCCCGTTCCCATCAGATTGGTCCATTACTTTCGTACTAAAGCCTCAGCCGTCGCATGAAGGTCGGCTTGTCCAAATCCGGCTGATCTTCTTCATCGGCTTCGGCGACGAACATCGCAGCCGGTTGTGGGCGGTACTCATCGATCATAGCCGAGCTGCGCATTCCGCCGGCAAACTCCGATGCGTAGTCCCTTGGCAGCAGCGTGTACGCCGGCTCCTCGCATAATTCGGCAAACCGGGGCGGCGCAGGCGAAGCTTCCGGTTCCACCTCTTCGTGCTCATAAACCATTGGCTGCTCTACGATTGAAACCGCAGCATCAGCTGAGCGAGTAGAGTGCGCCGAGGCGGAGAAGAAGCATGGCTCGGCCAGTTCCGTCACATTCTCAAACGCCTCGACCTTGTCTGGCGTTTTCAACTCGGCAATGTCTTCCTGCTCTTCTTCGTCTTGCGATTGGAAGCGAGGCGGTGCAGGTGCGAGGACGGGCTCGCGAAGCCAGTTGTCAGGCGAAACCAGGGAGATTTTGGCCACGGGCGCGTCGTCCATGGGGATCGAAACAACGGGGGCTTCTTCCACGGCCAACATCCGCGCACGCCGCTCCGGCATCTGGTCGCGGAAGCCAGTGGCAATGACAGTAATCTTGACTTCTTCACCCATGTTTTCGTCGAGCACCGCGCCGAAGATGATGTTGGCGTCAGTATGCGCGGCGGACTGAATCAGAGTGGAAGCCTCGTTGACTTCGGAGAGCTTCAGCGAACTAGAGCCCGTGATGTTGATGAGGATGCCACGCGCACCGTCGATGGCTCCCGCTTCAAGCAAAGGCGAGGCCATAGCCGCCTGAGCTGCTTCTGCGGCGCGATTGACGCCCGAGCGCACGGAAGTTCCCATGACCGCGTGGCCCATGCCGGCCATGGTGGTTTTCACGTCGGCAAAATCGCGATTGATAATGCCAGGGATGGTGATGATATCGCTGATG
>JBAPYY010000433.1:0-1656 GCA_049284975.1 Occallatibacter sp. | reverse complement strand
GCTTTGAGCACACCATTGAGACACCGTGTGGGCTGACACAGGCGGAGATCAGGATTCTCTACCTGTGGCCGGATGGCGGCGCGCTGACGCCGGCGCTCTCGCTGGTGCGACTGGGGCGGGGGAAGATGATGGGTGTTGACCACAACAAGAACCAGGAGTGGGTGGGTGCATCGGCTGCTTTTTTTCCTCAGGATTAACGGAGGGAATCAAAGTAGTGAACATGACCGCAGGGCGGCTGAAAGCAGCTCTGTCTATTGATTACTAGGTATATAAAGAGCCGGGCTTCAAATTGTCGCTGAGCGAGCCGGGGGGCTCTGGTTACCGATGGGCGCAGAAGTAAGATTTCGGCAGCATGAAGGCGATTACCTTTGAAGGGAACTTTAGTGCCGTTTCTTGCAGGAGGGATGAGGGTTTAAAGTGACGGAGGCCCTGATTGTGGGCCTGGATGCAGCCAATGATCGATATGAAGGCAGGAGTTCCCGTTCCCTCTACTGTCCCTGGTCAATGCGCACCGCATCAGGAAGTTCGCTGCGCAGTTCGTTTCCCACTGGCGTTACCGGTGGTGCTGTCAACCTCCCGCGGAGAGGTGGCAGCAGTGTCGCGCAATGTCTCCGCGAGCGGGGTTTTGTTCGCGCTCGACCGCGAGTTGGCGGCGGGGCAGGACATCCGTTTTTCGCTTCGCATGCCAGGTGCCGTACTGGGTACACTGCACGATGTTCTGGTTCATTGCTTGGGACGTGTGGTACGCTGCTCATTGAGTCAAACTCAATACCTAGCTGCCGCCACGATCGACGAGTACCAGTTCGCCGAACAGTGACAGCCTTGGTTGGTCTGGCAGCCATCACTATGGAATTTTTGGACGATTCTTCAGACGGCGAGACAATTGAAGGACCGGTGAAACCCGGGGCCATTCGCATTATCATTGCGGATTCTCAGGCTATTTATCGTGTCGGTATCCGCAAGGTCTTTGCCTTGGAAGACGATTTGCGCGTTGTGGCCCAGGCGGAATCGATCGAGAATCTGCGCCTGGCGATTGAGCGCTATCCCACAGATATTGTTCTGCTTGAAGGGAGCATGCTGGCTGGCACGGCCAACGTGATTCCCGATCTTCTACGAGCAGCTCCGGATGTAAAACTGATTGTGCAGGCAGTGCAGGCGGATGAGAACCACACGGTGGAGCTTTACCGACGCGGTGTCCGCGGCATCATTTCGCGGTCGATTTCGCCGGATTTGCTGGTGCGGTGCGTGCGCAGGATTGCGGCGGGGGAAACCTGGATCGACAACCAATCTGTGAATTGGGTGATTGAGGCTTACAGGTCCCAAGCGGCTGCGCTGGTGAGTCCGCGGACGCAACCGCGTCTTTCGCCCAAGGAAATGGCCATTATTACCTGCATCACACAGGGCAAGCGGAACAAGGAAATTGCATTTCAGCTTGGAACCACGGAACAGGTGATCAAGAATTACCTGCGCAAGATCTATGACAAGCTGGGTGTTTCCGATCGTCTGGAACTGGCCCTTTATTGCCTGCATAACAAGATTATTCAGACAGATGCGGATGAGGAATCCGTGGCGCAGAAGGTATTGGGCACATAACTGAAGTTCAGCCCTTCGGCGAATCTGCGGTATCCTGCTCGCCACTACATCGTTCTCCAGTAC
>JBAPYY010000432.1:0-2754 GCA_049284975.1 Occallatibacter sp. | reverse complement strand
CCGCTCGGCTGCGTCGGGATTCATGTGGCACAAGAACCGGTTGGCCAAGACAATATTCTGCGGACCGAGTTCAGCCTGAAGCGCTGGATCACCAGCATTACCGCACACCCACCTTATCCCGTCCCGGAGCCAGGCTCGAACGGTCGCGGTTTCTTCCTGAATGTCGAAGATTGCTTCGATTTCCTCCT
The DNA here is from genome assembly GCA_049284975.1 of Occallatibacter sp. Classification (GTDB taxonomy): domain Bacteria; phylum Acidobacteriota; class Terriglobia; order Terriglobales; family Acidobacteriaceae; genus Telmatobacter. The sequence goes on along the minus strand of JBAPYY010000432.1, from coordinate 2,566 downwards.
TCGACATTCGTTCGAACATCCACGCATTTTGATCCCGCGAAGTATTCCAGCCAAGTTGTCCGCTCCGCTTCTCTGAGCTCTCGTCTGCCAGTGCAACAGCATCGGATCTGCTGAACGAGTAGATCCCTTGGGACGCGAATTCAACGATCTCCTGCGAAATATCAACGGCGCAAATGGCAAGCTTCAAATCCGGCCGGGCTGAGCGAAGTGCCCACGCGATGGAATACACCTCAGCCCCTTTGCTACAAGCCAGAACACAGACGTTCAGACGAGATCCGTAGGGCCTTTCGTTTGCGAGACTGCACAGCAGATCCAACTCGGGCCGATTGCGTAGGAAAAATGTGGCAAAGTACTGTCTTCGGTCCGAATACAGGCGGACAAGACGGTCCAGGTGCCGACCAAAGGCGCAACCTAGCGGAAGACGGCGCGTCGAAGGAGAAAGATGATTCCAGATCCGGCGACTTTGAGATATGTGCAAACTAAGGAGTCTTCGCACGATTCGTGATTTCAAATTGATTCGATCCATGCCCTTGTCTGTTTTCACTTCATCTTGCCCACGATCGAAGATGATCCGCCAGTGATTTTCTGCCCCGGCTATCACTCCGGTGTCTGTGCTATTTCTGGTTGATGGCAGGTTCAAGGTTTTCCTGTTGCGCAACCTCGAAGAAGTGCGCCGGAGTCGGCTGTTTTACTGTAATTCTGCTGCGGAGCCGATCCAATAAACGACCAGCCAGGCTTCTTTCTGGCCAGGGGTGTAGCAATTCATGAATAAGTTCAGGTTGGGCATCGGGGACATCGAGGTAGGCAGAATCCAGCCCTAAGCTTTCAGATGAAGCGCCAATTCCAGGAAGGGACTGAGGAAAATACGCGATCCTGCTCTTTTCCGTTACCGCTTGCCGGTGATGCACTACCCGGTCGGCCAGTTTCCCCCAAATTGCTGCCACTAAGTCTCTGCCCTCGCCGAGAGGTAGATAGCACGGCGGAGTGCATCGCGGATTCATCTCGATCAAATAGGTGGCGCCAGTGCCGTGTTCGATCATGAAATCGAGCCCAAAGAATCCTGACAACCGGAGACGATCGGCGATTCGCTTCGCCGCGTGGATCATTTCCCGCCCCTCCACTATCTGAACAACGGTCGCTGGCTGCCACTGTCCAACAGCCTGGACCACCTCGACGGCGAAACTCGCCAACACTTCTCCTTGCCAGCAGACAACAGCGCAGTTTGCAGGACGTCCTTCGATAAGAGACTGGGCAACCACTTGCGGCCGCTTGCGCTGCCAGTTTGAAATGATCCAATCCCGGTCTCGATTAAGAAGCAATTGCTTTACTAGTTCCAGTAAAGTCGCGCGCGTAGTCAACTGCAGGAGAGCTATGCTTCCAGAAGGGAGGCTGTCTGCCTTTCTTACTCCGCGCCCCCCCCAAGTGCCGTCGGCCTTCAATAACCAGGGTAGTTTCCTCTTCCACCGCCTCAGATCCTCGTCAGTATCGATTCGAATCGTCTCAGGTACTCGGATCCCTTCATCGGCAGCCAGCGCCAACAAGTCATAGCGACTGGAGCTGGTCGCGAAGCTCTCCGCCGGCCCGAGAGATCGTTCAATCAACACCCTAACTCTGCGATCAGGCTCGCCCTCGACGTTGCAGCAAGCATGCAAATGGTGCAAATGCTCCACACTTCGGTCGCAGAAGGGGATAATGATCTCCGGCTCGAACTCATCAATCGCCACTCTCAGGGATTCCAGCGGACGTCGACCGGCATACCTATAAATGTGCTTGACTTCGCGCAAGCTTCTGATCGGATGACCCGGAATCGGACACACCGCTGCCAAGCAACCTCCCAGGCCACTGAACTCTACAGCCAATCGCGCCATAACAGGCGATCGACTAGTATCCACCAGTAGAATACGCGGACCCGAAGATTTGGGCCTCTCCGGTATGGAGTTAAGACTCAGCAACCTTTACGGACCTTTCGTACATAAAATCAACTGCGTTCATTTATCCCAGCTTGGTCAAGCACGCGGACGGTAGCCACACGAGTGGCCAGCTTACTGAAATGCTTCGCGAGGCTCGAAGCAACGAATTCGGATCCATAAGCAAAACGCATGAGCGGTCCAAAAGTGTTCGCTGCTACCACACCCACGAAATAAAGCCCACGCACCGAGGATTCGAAGTCGGCCGACAAAGCCGGGGATTTCTCTGTAAGTCGGATTCGTTGTCGCAGCACGGAACTGAGAAAATCAAGCCGTGCCAGATCGATACGGTAGCCGGTCGCCGCAATGACGTGATCGACTTCAACGATTTCGCCCCGTCCCTCCATGTTCGTTAGTTCCAGCTCCACTCCACTGTCCTGGACACTTGCGCGCGTGATGATCGCGCCAAGATGGAAGGGGACCTTCCCTGCGATTCGGTTCTTAATAAACCAGCCCGGAGCCGGGCCGAGCATCTTTCGTACTCGTTCAAGACGCAGACTCTGCGGCAACAGGCGGAAGATACGTGGGGCATGTACACAAAAGAACAATTCCATCCCTGGACCCAGCCCGGTCGTCGGTCGCCTTAGCCGGTCTTTGAG
>JBAPYY010000431.1:0-2787 GCA_049284975.1 Occallatibacter sp. | reverse complement strand
AGGCCCAGCTGCTTACCAATGGCGGCTTTATGCGTCTATTGCAGTGCGGACAAATCTCTTCCCGGAGCAGATTCGATGGCAACGGATGCAGCGATTTACCCCAGTTCCCCGATTCGGGCTTCGGGTTTCATGGCTTGGCCGTCGGCCAGGAGGGTACAATCCTCCCAAGGCATGGCTGAGACCAAGGCAACAAACGGGGCGAAAAGCGCCGAGGAGCGTAGGCAGGCGCGCGAGCCGGAGATGGAGTTGATCCGCGAGGCGCAGGCGGGATCGCGGGCGGCTTTCGACGCGCTGGTGCGGCAGTATGAGCAACAGGTTCTTCGACTGGCGTTTCATCTGACGGGTTCCGAGCACGACGCGGAAGACATTTATCAGGAAGCATTTTTAAAGGCGTACAGGTACCTGGGGAATTTTCGGTTCGAGTGCTCTTTTTATACGTGGATTTACCGGATTGTGACCAATCTTTGCCTGGACCAACTGCGAAGGCGCAAGACGCGGCGCGAAGATCGTGCGGTGGTTCTGGACCACTCCGGCGGCGAGATTGATGTGTTGGCTTCGGTGTCGGATAACCGCTCGTTTTCGAATCCCGGCAAGGAACTGGACCGCAAGATGCTGGGCGAGCGGATTCAATTGGCACTGGACAAGCTGACGCCGAGGGAGCGGATGGTTTTTGAATTGAAGCACTACCAGGGACTCCGTTTGCGCACGATAGGGGAGATGCTGGATACCACGGAAGAGACCGCCAAGAATACGCTCTTCAGAGCAACGAAGAAGCTGAGAACACAGTTGGCGGGGTTGCGGTAGATGCCGGTGGCAATCCCCTGAGGGGATGCGGATTTTTGCCGGTAGCAGGGTGAAGTTTTTGAGGCTGGGGGGACGTAACGATGAGATGTCAAATTGCACAAGAGCGGATTGTGTTGGCGGCTTATGGGGAGCTGGCCGAGGATCAGGCGAGCGAGCTGAAGCAGCACATGGCCGCGTGTCCGGAGTGCGCGGGCGCGCAGGAGCAACTGCTATCGCTGAAGGCGCTGGCTGACGCCTTGCCGGTGTTGGAGCCAGACGCGAATCTGGTTGCGCGAGCCCGATTGAAATTGGATGAAGCGCTGGACGCGCTGCCGTCTCGGCGTTGGTATCACCGCCTGGGTCAGAGCATCATGAATGATTTTGCCAGCGCGTGGGCCGCGCCTATTGCGGCTTGTTTGCTGCTGGTGGTTGGTGCGGGCGCGGGATCGCTGAGCGGATATCAGTTTGCGCAGACTCGCGCGACGCATACAGTCGCGACTCAGTCGGCACAGGCGCTGAGCGCACCGGTACTGCCACCGGCGGCCTCGGTTAGTGCGCCGGCTGAGATTGCAAACATTTCCAGTATTGTGCGGCAGCCGAACGGTCACATGGTAGAGGTGCGCTACAACCAGGTGATACCGCAGCGGCTTGAAGGCTCGCTGGACGATCCGGCGATTAGGCAGTTGCTGATGTTGGCCAGCGAGAACTCGGCTTCAGCCAGGGTGCGCGACGACTCAGTGGGGCTGATGGCGGACGAATGCCGAGCGGGGCACAGTTGCAGGGCGGCAGGCATGCGCGATGCGTTGCTGATGGTGCTGCGTTACGACAAGAATGCAAGCGTGCGCCAGAAAGCGCTGCATGGGCTGGAGCCTTATGTGGCCGAGGATACGCAGGTTCGTGATGCAGTTCTGGAGGCGCTAATGAGCGATGGCGACCCAGGCATTCGCACTGCGGCCATCAACATTCTGGGACCGGTGGAAGCCGATACCAGCGTGCGGCAGGTGCTGCATACGGTTTCCAATACGGACGAAAATCCTTATATCAGGAATGTTTCGAGACAGGTTCTAAATAGCGTACCGGAGATCCAGTAGGAGCTGCCGTGCTGCCGGTGACCGCATCGCAAAAAGAGTGCGGGATCGTGACATCGCAGTTGCAGGGGAAGAAGAAATGAAGCACGTTTTGAGGCCGTATCGTAGTCTTGTATTCTTAGTATTGTTGGGCGCGTGGGCCGCAATGGCTCCGCCCGAGGCAGCCGCGCAGACGCGAAGTATTTACCAACAGCTAAAAGATCATACCCCGCTGCTCCATTCCAACTCTCAAGGTTACCTGGGCGTGAATCTCGCGGATGTGGATCAGCAGAAAGCGCAGGCGCTCAAGCTCAAGGAAGTTCGCGGAGCCATCATCACGCAAATCGATCATGACGCTCCGGCGGGGAAGATCGGGCTGAAGGTCAACGACGTGGTGCTCAAACTGAACGGGCAAAAGGTGGCCGACGCCGAGCAGTTGCGAGTGATGCTAAAGGAGATTCCCGCAGGGCGCACAGTGAGCATCGAGATCAGTCGCGACGGAAACATTCAAACACTGGCAGTTCAACTGGCCGACCGCCGTGCCATGGAACGCGACGTGTGGAACAAGATTGGCACCAGCGAAGATCTGTCAGAGCAAGGGCCGGAGCTGGGCATTCAGGCAGACGAGAGCGCAGCATCGCCGCCGGGCGGTTTCCACATGCCGTCCTTCGGCAGCCTGAACATTGGAGCGTTGGTGGAGCCGCTGACCGCGCAGATGGCCGAGTATTTTGGTGTGCCCAACGGGCTTATGGTCAAGCAAGTGGCGCGCAAGAGCGAAGCCGCCGTGGCCGGGCTGCGGGCATTCGATGTAATTCTCAAAGTCGGCCCGGAGACCATCACAACCCTGGGAGACTGGGAGCGCGCGCTTCATGCACACCGTGGCAAAGAGGTGCAGGTGACTGTGCTGCGCGACAGAAGGCAGCAGACGCTTATGCTC
>JBAPYY010000430.1:0-1773 GCA_049284975.1 Occallatibacter sp. | reverse complement strand
GCCGTATATGGCGAAGAAGCGGAAATAAGTGAGCAAATAAAGACACTCTTGCCTAGAACTTCGGAACTTTTCAGCGTAATGACCCGTAACTTCCTTGATTCTCTTGTCAATTCAAGGCTCATTCGGCTTACGTTAACGTCCTGTTGATGGTCGGCCGTGATACTGGCTCAAGAGATTCCGGCCCGCGAGCGGAGTCTAAGGAGCATGACATGGCCCATTCGACCATCTCCTACCAATGGCGCGACAAGGATGCATCACAGGGTTTCCGGTGCGGCGTTTCGCTGCACAGCCATACCAACCAATCACGCGAGACCCTGGACTTTCTGGCGAATTTAGGCAACCAATACCACTGGATTCGTCCGCTGCTGTCACGGCTGGAGCGGCGGTCGGAGCACGTGCACGGGTTACGGATCAACTACGCGGCAAGCTACTGGACGCCGCCGATGACTCCCAAGCTGGCATTCGATCTGGAAAGCCGGCAAATCGAGAAGCTGAACCTGAGTGCGATGGTCTCCATCACAGACCATGACACCATTACGGCACCGATGCTTCTGCGCACCGTCCCCAGCGCGCGGCAGATTCCGGTATCGGTGGAGTGGACTGCACCGTATGGCAATCAGTCATTCCACCTGGGCGTGCACAATCTGCCAAGCACCAAGGCGACGGAGTGGATGGAAACGCTCTCTGAGTTCACGGAGAACCCCAGTGACAAGCGCTTCACAGAAATATTGAAGGCGCTCAATGAGGAGCCGAATGTGCTGGTGGTTTTCAACCACCCATTGTGGGATCTTTACCTGATCGGCAAGGAGAAGCACGAGTTTTTGGTGAACGAATTTCTGCAAGTGAACGGAAATTATCTGCACGCGCTGGAGCTGAACGGCCTGCGCAATTGGGAAGAGAACCGCGCTGTGCGGCGGCTGGCCGAACAGTGGAATATGGTGCTGATCTCCGGCGGCGACCGGCACGGCGTGGAACCCAACGCCAACATCAACTTGACCAACGCTGCCAGCTTTACTGAATTTGTTCACGAGATTCGGCGAGAGAAGATGAGCGACATGCTGTTCATGCCGCAGTACGCCGAGCCGTGGAAGCATCGCCTGCTGCAATCAACCATCGACGCCATCCGGCACTATCCGGAGTTTCCCCAAGGCTCACGCACATGGGATGAGCGCGTTTATCATCCGGATGCAAACGGAGTAGTGAGGCCGCTGAGCGAGCTATGGCCCAACGGACAGCCGCCAAGAGCGATGACATGGTTGCTGGGGATGGTGCAGTTGATGGGCGCTGGTCCGGTCTCCGGCGGACTGCGTGCGGCGTGGAGCGAGTCGCGCCAGTTGCGTGTAGCGCTGGGCGAGTAGGAAGGCAGAGGCTTGAACAAATCTTGTTGGCTAAGGTTGAGGTTCGCGGTCTCCCACCCTTGCGGCAAAAACAAGAACGTCGCAAGGATGGGGCACCCAGACGGAATATCAATATAAACGATGAACGTTCGAACGCCGCGTGTAGCTTATTTTCCCGACTCGTTCCATGAAGTGAATGGGGTGGCGCATACCAGCCGCCACTTCGAAGCCTTTGCGCGGAGGCAGAATCTGCCCTTTCTGTGCGTTCGCGCAGGGACGCGTACGGAGGCCGTCACTGAAGACGGCAACGTGTGGACACTGGAGCTGCCGCGCAGCCTTCTCTCGTTTGCCCTGGAAAAAGACCTGCGCTACGATCTTGCGTTTCTGCGCCACATTCCGCTGATCGGTAAAGTGCTGGAGCGGTTCAAGCCTGACT
>JBAPYY010000429.1:0-3925 GCA_049284975.1 Occallatibacter sp. | reverse complement strand
ATCGTTTCATACGCAGGCCAATGTCATCCTGCGAATTGCTGGCCAGACGCAAAAACAGCCAAAGAAACCTTCCCTCGCGGGAAAACCCTCTTTGGCTGTTTCAATTCCTAACACCGCAGCGCAGTGCTCCATTTCAGGAGCGAAACGTTACTGAGCCTGGCAGTTTGAAAGCGTTGGAGTTGCACTCGTTGCCGGATTGAAAACACTGAGCGGCTGGTTGCAGGGCTGACCGTAGCCGGGAATCCTGCTCAGGTTATTGTTGTTTCCGCTGCTGCCATTCTGTGTGGTTACGCGCACATCTACAAGGTTGCCCGAGTAGAGATCGAGCGTGGTATCCACAGTGTCCGGATTGGTGCCTCCGGTGGCGATGATGGTCAGATACGGGCTGTCCGGCGAGGCCACATAAACCTTGCCGTAGATCGAATTTTGAGTATTAACAACGGTGCGGGGATGGCCAGTGACCGGCAGCGTCTTTTCCACCGTATAACTGCTCAGATCCGCAATAGTCACCGTCTGATCGGTCTGGTTGGCCGTATACGCGCGGCTTCCATCCAGCAGAACGGTTACGCTGGCAGGGTTGTTGCCCACCGGAATCGTATAAGTGGTGCCGAAGGTCGAGCTGTCGTTGCCGTACTCATCCAGGCTCACGTCAATGACACTGATGGAGTTGCCGGCATAGTCGGCCACAACCAGCAGGCTCTTGGCGGAGTTGTACTCGGCATAGACCGGGCCGGCTACAGAGGGAACGTCGTTGTGGGCGTCTTGCGCAAGCCCCGCAGCGGTCGAAAGCGGCAGGGTGGGATGGCAAGTGTAGGCCTGATTATCCTGGTTCAGGCAGCCGGTGGGAGGGCAAGCGCACTGGTCCGCGGTGTCGTTGGTTGCGTTGATCACCGAAACGGTGTCGCTGCCCCGGTTGATTACGAAGAGGCGTTGACCATCGGCGCTCTCGACGGCATAGACCGGGCACTTGCCGACCGAAATCGGTGCGTCGGTCGTGTTATTGGTTACCTCGATCCCGGTCACTTCGCCGGTGCCCTCGGCTCCGGGCGAGATATTGCACTCCATCCCAGTGGGGCTGGCAATATTTTGAGTTAGTGCAAAGTATCGTTGGCCGCGAAGGCCCGGGCCAACCACCATGATCGGAGTCACTGGAACGGGAATGGAAAGCAGGAATGTCTGAGGGCTCCCGGTGAAAACATCGGCGAGATTCCCATCCAGGTCGGCAGCCCAAAGCCCGGCAGACGGCGAGAACAGGTTCAGCGGCTGCGCGCCTTTTGGCAGAGTTGTGTATGTCACGCTCTTTGCCTGCAACGTGGTGGAAACAGGAAAGTTAGTCATGGTTCCGTCGCTGTTGATGGTGTAGCCGTTGGAACCGGTTTCATCCACGGTAAACGCAGACGGGCCGGGGCCTACGGGAATCCCTGAGACCATCACCGAATCTCCGGAGTAGTCAATGATGCTTACAATACCCGGTGCTGAGGTCGAAGGGGCTGAAACGACCACTGCGTAAGAATACGGCTGCGCTGGAGGGCCACTGGGGTTGACTGGCGTAACCACGGGCCTGTAGTTGTTTCCGCAACCTGCGATGAGAGCTGCAACCAAAAAGGCCGCGCCCGCCTGAACCAACCGCACACCCGACTGTCCAAAACTCATCCGAAAAAGCCTCATTCAGTTCTTTCCTGCTTACCTGTTGATTGTAAATCAGCAGACCGGTTCTCTGGCGCTCCGGAGCGGGGATAGCTATGGGAACCCCCAGGCAGAAGGTCATTCGCGCCACGGGCCCTCGTTGCCCCCGCAGGGTACGATTGAAGCGTGGCTCGAATCAAGCTGATCTGGCAATCGAAGTTGCTGCTTCTGTTGGTGCTGCCCTTTGCGGGCGCCGACGTGGTGCTCCAGGCCCACTGGTGGGCTGTGAATTGCTGGCAGGTTGCAGCCTGGACGATGGGCCTGAGCTTTTTGCTGGGGCTCGCAGTCCTTCAACTGCGCGCAGCCACGCCTGGCGGGGCCTTTGCCGGGACGGTGATTACCGCCAGCCTGATGTTTTCCACAGTAACGATCATTCCCGGTGAGCTTTTTCCTTATGCCCCGTGGCACACCGCCCTGTTGCCGATGCTGGCTCTCTTTTTTCTGACCTCGGCCGCAACGCGGCTGGGACGGGAGACAAAGGAACGGCTGGGCACGGCGGAGCGAAAACAGGGGCGCACGACGGCGCAGGTAACAGCCAATCTGGGCGTAGCCGCTCTGGTCTCGGACGGGCTGGCGCGGACGTGGCTGACAGGCAGCCGATGGCTCTCCCATGCGCCTGCAGCCTTGCTGCTTGCGGCGGGCCTGGCGGCGTTGGCTGAAGCCGCGGCGGACACGGTTTCCTCGGAGGTCGGCCAGGTAATTGGCGGACAGCCACGCATGATCACAACTTTGCGACGGGTCGAACCGGGCACGGATGGCGCGATTAGTCTGGTTGGCACACTGGCTGGAGCGGCAGCAGCGGTGATTGTTGCGGCTGCTGGGAGTCTGGCGCTCGACGGCGGCGCAGCAATGTTCAATGTCAGTTGCGCGGGCGGCGTCTTCGGACTGTTCTTCGATAGCCTGCTGGGGGCAACCTTGGAGCGGCGCGGCTGGCTGAACAACGATGCGGTCAACTTTCTCTCGACCGCCGGAGCCGCAGCTTTCGCTCTTGGACTAATAGCGCTATCACGGCATCCCGTCGTGGGGTAGCTTTGCGCCGGTTGCGTGTCTTGCTACTCCCCCTCAGGCAGAGCGAGCGCATCACACCCATCAGGATTGAAGACGTACTTCAAAAACTCTTCCATCTCCTCCGCGGGCATCTTTGCGATCGCTTCGACAAATTCAGTATGCCTGGCTCGGCACACCTTTTGCATTTGAAGCGCATAGTCGCTGTGCGGGTCCTTAACAGACGCGATGGAATAGGCAACATATTCAGGAAGTTTCTCAGGGGCGACCAGCACCGCTTTCGCCAGATCCCGCGGAAGGTGATTGCCGATCTGATTCAGTGATTTCATCTCATGGGGAGTTTCAAAATCGCACAAGTGATCGCCAAGAGTCATGACCGCATGGCGCTCGTCATCGTCTTTTGGAATGAGATTTAGCAGCAACAGGGCCACATCGTGTTTCTGTGGATAAAACTCAAATTCCATCTCCGCAAAGATAACCCGCGCGCGGTAACTCTCGCCCGCCTTTGATCGATTGGCGGCTAACTCCCCGGAAGAGATCGCGTGCGCCATCCTCGCCATCGCATCGATCTCGCCGCAGCTCGACTTCTGCGCGAACAAATCATTGCAAGGTGCAAGAAATAAAGTCAGAACAATCGCAATAATTACGATTTCATGCATCTTCATCATGACTCTCCTCAGCAAGCATTGCACACCGGCTTGCTGCCTTGCTTTTCCTTCAATGCAAATGCATCCGCCACGCCGTATAACTCAAAATCTCGTGCGCGATGCGCTCGAAATCGCCTACGCCTTCTCCTGCGCCGCCCTCTATCTCTACGCGGGGGCGCGGCGAAGTGAGCACGTCGAGTCTCTCAGTGGCGCATATTTCATGAATTCTAAATAGGTGCGTTCCATCGCTGACGATCACCAGCCGCCGCAATCCGTTGGCGCGGGCGATCACAGCGATACGGCGAGCTGATTCTTCCGTGTTTCGGCTCTCGGTCTCCGCGATAATCGCGCTCTCCGGAATGCCCATCGCCATCAGGTACTCTCGGCCCACGGCCCCTTCGTTGTACTGATCGCCGCCGTTTCCGCCCAGAGTAATGATGAGCGGCGCTATGCCTCGATGGTAAAGCACAAGCGCGTGGTCAAGGCGGGCGCGGTAAACGGGCGAAGGCCGGCCGTCGTACTCCGCCGCGCCAAAAACGCCGATGGCGTCAGCCGGAGCGCCCTGTACAACCTGGGAAGCCTGATCC
>JBAPYY010000428.1:0-1888 GCA_049284975.1 Occallatibacter sp. | reverse complement strand
TGAAAAAACAGGCATCAAAGCCGGCAAGGTTTCTCTCGATGTCCGCATAGCTAGACAAATCCTTGTGCACAATCTCGCGCAGCTTCGGGTTTTGCACGCCGGTCGAATTGCGGCCAACAGTTACCGCAAGCTCCACATCCGCGGGTTGCAGGCACTCCCGCAGAACCCCCTGCCCCACCATCCCCGTAGCGCCAAAAATCAGGACTTTCATGAGAGACCTCTTTCCAGCTCGCTCTTGCCCATAGCAAGCTTAAACCGTTTGTGACGATGAATGGTGCAGGGAATTGGTTTCGAAACGGGACAAATCACTGGCACAGATTCATTTTGATATTCGCGTTATTTGGGCCCTGAAAGCGGTTCATACAGAGCAGCGAGCGGAGCCGACAAATGGTATAGTGCTGTATACCGGAAGGCATAACGAAGAATCCAGGCAAGCTGCTCAGGAGCTAAAGGTGCAGGACCCGATATCTAGCGGAAATGCAATCGACTTCAGAGCTCTCGTAGAAAACAGCGTGGATGTCATCTGCTGCTCCGGCTTTGATCGGATAGTCCGGTACATCTCTCCCTCTTGTTTCAACCTCCTTGGCTGGAAGCCGGAAGAGTTGATAGGCAAGGGACCCGAAGTCTATATTCTGCCTGAAGATTTGCCCATGCTTGATACGGCTGGCGTCAAGATTCTCGCCGCTGAAGATCACATCGACATTGCGATGATTCGGATGCGAAGGAAAGACGGGTCGATCGTTTGGGTGGAGATCAACGTCCGGCTGGTACGCGACTCTGCGACCGGAGATCCCAAAGAGTACGTCATCGTGATGCGCGATATGACGGAGCGCAAAGAGCTGGAGAAAGAACTCTCGACGCTGGCGCTCACCGACAGCCTGACAGGACTGATGAATCGCCGGGCCTTTGACGAGGCACTCATGCAGGAATGGAAGCGCGCCGCGCGTCATGGCATGCAAATCTCTCTGCTTATGCTGGACATTGATCATTTCAAGCGGTTCAATGACCGGTACGGACACCAGGCGGGTGACGACTGCCTGCGCGTGGTTGCCGAAGCCGTGCGCGGAGCGGTGCGAGTTACCGATCGTGTTGCCCGCTATGGCGGAGAGGAAATCACGGTAATTCTGCCATCTACTTTTACTGCCGGCGCGGTGGAAGCGGCCGAAAAAGTGCGGGCTGCCGTTGAGGCTTTACGGCTGAGCCACGAAGGCAATCCGGAAGGCAATGGATGGGTTACCGTGAGTGTAGGCGTGGCAACCACTCATGCGAGACATGGCGAAACTGTGAAAGGAATGCCGGAAGCGTTGCTTGAGGCGGCAGACAGCGCGATGTACAAAGCCAAAAATGAAGGACGAAATCGCGTAGTGACGGCAGCGGCGATTGTTGCGGCGGGCGGCTGAGGCGCGGCCCGGGTAACATTTGCAATTTATATTCAATTGGATATAATGCACGATTGATGAGTAAATTGAAAACACAGAGCTTTGCAAATGTTTGGGATGCGCTTGCCGACACGCCGGAAGAGGCGGCAAACCTGACTTTGCGTTCCGAGTTGATGGACGAGATCGAGGCGATTATCAAGCAGAACGGCTGGACGCAAAAGGAAGCTGCCAAGCAGTGCGGCGTGACTCAACCGCGGATCAACGATCTGCTGCGCGGGAGAATTTCGCGGTTTTCAATTGACGCACTGGTGAATATCGCGTCAGCGCTCGGGCGCAAGGTTACGGTCAGGTTGGATGATGCGGCGTGAATTCGTAGACTAATTCCGAACCGCCACCAGCAATATCACTTCGTTATTTCCTGATCGATGACAGGAGCTCATTCAGTACCTTCTCTCTCGTTTCCAATACCGTTTTATGCAAGCTTTCATAAATTTGGCACTGATTAATTA
>JBAPYY010000427.1:0-2647 GCA_049284975.1 Occallatibacter sp. | reverse complement strand
GGCGATTATCGACGACACGTTTCTTCTGATCGTGAACGCCGCGGACTCAGGAGTGGAGTTTACGCTTCCGCACACGGTGAACTCGCCGGAGTGGACACTGGTGATGGACACGGAGAATATGGAGAATCCGTTCGCGGAGATCAAGGTGGGAGACAAGATCATTGCCGGAGAAAGGTCGCTGAAGCTGCTCAGCGACGAGCTATTCACCTAAGGTTGGCTCGCCCCGGCGCTGGCGAGATAAAGCGTATTCCGTTCACGAGATGGTGAGGGATGGTGACAAAATCAGCCGACTCGCCGCTTGGAGAACTACTCAGGCGCTGTAGGAAAGGGCAGCGGGCCGCAATTTGGGTTCTCTTTGCATTCCAGTCGCAGCGATTGGAAAACACGATCCTGACTTAAGTGACTGGATTCAATCCGCCAGATCCGAGAGCACGGCTCTATTTTGAATGCAGAAGGGCCTTTTTCGCTTTTGCGATCTCCGCCAGCTTTTCTTTATCGACCTTTGGGTACTCGAGATGTAGGTGCGTCAGCGTGTCGATCAAGGCCGATGCAACGACCACTCGGCTGAACCACTTATTGTCGGCGGGGACAACATACCAGGGGCTCGCCTTTGTCGCGGTGTTTTGAATCATGTCTTGATAAGCCTTCTGATATGCGTCCCAATGATGTCGCTCCGCCATATCCGCAGCAGAAAACTTCCAATTCTTGTCCGGCGTTTCCGCGCGCTCCAGAAAACGACGCTTCTGTTCCTGCTTGGACAGATGAAGGAATAATTTGACCACCACGATTCCATTGCGGTGCAGATAGCGCTCGAAGCTGCGAATGTCCTGGAAACGCTCGTCCCAAATATTCTTTGTGATGAGGGAAGGCGGGACTTTTTCTTTGGCGAGGAATTCGGGATGGACACGGACGACGAGCGTCTCTTCGTAGTAACTGCGATTGAAGATACCGATGCGGCCGCGGTTGGGCAGACACTTCATCGAGCGCCATAGGAAATCGTGGTCGAGCTCTTCGGCGGACGGAGATTTGAAGGAATGAACCTGGCATCCCTGCGGATTCACGCCCGACATGACATGCTTGATGACGCCGTCCTTGCCCGCGGCATCCATGGCTTGAAGGATAAGCAGAACCGCCCATTTGTCCTGGGCGTAGAGGATGTCCTGTAGATCGGCGAGCGCCTGAATGCCCGCCGCCAGCGCCTCCTGCGCACCGGGCTTGTCTTCGGAAGAGAGATCCAGCGTGTCGCAGGGATCAAACTTCTTGAGTTTGAAGTCCTTTCCATCTGTGATCCGAAATGGCTTGGAGAACTTGCGAACTTTCTCGATTGCCTTTTGCGTTTTCATATGCCGCCTATCCCTTCTTCCGGTGGTACGGACTATCCCTCACGTGAGTGGAGCAAGCTTATCGATGAGCCCACTCACAACATTCTGAATGGGGGGTAGCAATTGGGAAGGGATGCGAGCGGAGTGATCAAGGTTTACCATGGCCGGCCAGTCCTCACGACTTGGACTGGCGCAAAGCGTCGAGGACGTACAGCGAGATTGTGAATCCCGGGTTGCGGACCTGCGAATCGCAATCTACTGGGGCGACTATATACTTCATGCAAGGTAAACCGGTGAATAAAGATGCAAAAAGCGGAGAAAGTTCAATTCAATCAGGTACTTGAAACAAGGAGATGGTTGTGAAACCATTAAGGCATGGCAGAGCAGAAATGGTATCAGCGATACGCGGAGGGGATTGTGATTACACTCCTCGGCGCAGTTGCTCTCGCTATCGCCACCTATCTGGCGCAGGCGGCATCCCCCTTCTTGATGCCATTCCTCCTAGGAATAGCCGCTTTTTGCGCCGTTGTAGTTGCGGGGGCGGCAGTCGTTTTTTTATCTCGGTTACCAGAAAGGCGAAAGATTCCAGGCAAGAAAAACATAGAATCGTGCGTGCGTATGTGGCTCGATAATCACTCCATCGCAGTGAAAAACGATCCATCGCCTGAATCATATTTTCGTTTCCGAATCACACTTGATGACGGCAAGCTTCTTACTGTATTGAGGATGAGAGATCAGTCTGAGGACTATGTGCAAATCCTCGCCGATTTGGGAGTTCGTGGAGATGATAAGAAATTGTTGGAAGAATTCAGCGAGGATGAGATCGGCCAGATTTTATGGGACGTAAAAGTAGAACTGGCTCGCGCTCAAATGGGGTATACGGGTTTGGCAAACCCGCCTGAAAACTTCGTTATTTTCAGGCGCGTTCCCATACATCATAACCTCACAGAATTTTTCTTTGTGGGGACGATCAATTCAGTTGAGGCAGCCATGAATCTAGTAGGGTTAATGTACCTGAAGACGAGGTCAGAAGCTGAGAGAAGAAAACGGGCACATGGCTCTCAACCTAAGCCGCTGTCAGCTTCTGATACTCCAGAGTTGGAGCTTCCAAAAGTTTAATCATCGTATCGCGGAACAGATAAAGATTGTTGCGATTGCTGAAGCGGAATGTCATTTCGTCCAAGTAGGCCGGGAGATGCTTCGCTGAAACCTAGTGCCACGATCCAACAATGCCACGTTTAAGCAATGAAAACGCCGATTCAATCCCATTCGTGGTAATGTCTCCGTCCGCGTAGATGCTCTCGTTGTGATTGACGGTCTTGTGG
>JBAPYY010000426.1:0-4935 GCA_049284975.1 Occallatibacter sp. | reverse complement strand
GGTCCAGGCCAGCGGTCGGAACATGCGCCCTTCCTGCGCTTCCAGCAGAAAAACCGGCAAGAACGAGACCACAATAATGATGAGCGAGAAGAAGAGCGCCGGCCCAACCTGCTGCGCCGCGTGTACGAGGATGCGCTTTCGTTCGGTCTCGTCTGGCGGAACAGGACGTTCGGCCAAATGCCGGTATCCGTTTTCGACGATGACGATTGCGGCGTCAATCAACACGCCGATGGCGAGTGCAAGGCCGCCAAGAGACATGATGTTCGAGCTGACGTGGAGAAAATACATGGGGATGAACGCAGCCGTCACCGCGATAGGCACGGTAAGGATGGGCACCAGCGCCGAGCGGAAGTGAAACAGAAACGCGATGCTGACGAAGCTGACAATAATGCCTTCGAGAATGAGGTCGCGTTTCAGCGTGTGGATTGATTCGTTGATGAGCCACGAGCGGTCGTAGCCGGTCACGATTTCGACTCCGGCAGGCAGCGAGGGTGCAATCTCGCGGAACCGCGCCTTCACGGCGTCGATCACATTGAGCGCATTCATGCCGTAGCGCATGACGACGATGCCGCCCACGGTTTCGCCTTCGCCCTGCCAGTCGGCCGCGCCTCGGCGTACATCCGGGCCGAACGAAACCGTGCCGAGATCCTTCACTAACACTGGCGTACCGTTTTTGGTTGCGACGGGAACATTCTCCAGGTCGGAAAGAGTCTTAAGATAGCCGAATCCGCGCACCATATACTCGGCGCCGTTCATCTCCAGCACGTCACCGCCCACTTCGTTGGTGCTCTGCCGCACGCGGTCGATCACGGTCGCGGCCGAGATGCCGTAAGAGAAGAGCTTATTGGGGTCGAGGTTCACCTGGTACTGGCGCACGAAGCCGCCGATCGTCGCAACCTCCGCTACGCCGGGTACGGTTTCAAGCTGGTAGCGCAGATACCAGTCCTGAAGAGCGCGCAGGTCGGCAAGGCTGTGCGTATGCGTGCGGTCGATGACGGCGTACTCGTAGACCCAGCCCGCTCCCGTGGCGTCGGGACCGATGGCCGGATGGACACCCGCGGGGAGCCTGCCTGCGATCTGCTGCAGGTATTCCGTCACCCGCGACCGTGCCCAGTAAAGGTCCGTTCCGTCCTCGAAGACGACGAACACATAGGAATCGCCGAACATGGTCTGTGCGCGCACGCTCTTCACCTTGGGAGCGGAGAGAAACGTGGTCACGATCGGGTAGGTCACCTGGTCTTCGATCACGTTGGGCGGCTCGCCCGCCCACTGCGTGTGAATGATCACCTGCACGTCGCTGATGTCGGGCAGAGCGTCGAGCGGCACACGCTGCATGGACCACACGCCCGCGGCCACCAGCAGAATCGCGCCAGTAAAGACGAGAAATGGATTGCGCGCACACCACGCGATTATCTTCGAGATCATCACATGCCTCCCGTCACGTCGAGGCTAAGTTGCTTTGTCGCTACCGTCTGGCCGGCGCGCTGGACGGTCACGGTCACTGACCATGTGCCCCCAGCCGGCAGTTGCAGAGAACCTTCATAGGCCCCGTTGCCCTCGCCAGTCAGCGTGGCAACGGCGCGCTGCGCGGCCATGCCCATCGCAGGCATGGCCGGCATAAAGAAGGTCACAGTCACTTTCGCTCCTATCGCCGGCTTCCCATCGGCCCCGGTGAGCTTTACATACACGGTGTTCTCTCCTTTGCACGGCGAGGAGGGCTGGGTGGTCAAATCGATCTGCATTTGCGCGGCCTGCACGCTGCCAGCCGCCGCGGCCGGTTGCGGAATTGGCGCGAACTGTCCCATAGCCGCCTGAAGCTGGGCCTCTGAATCCACCAGGAAATTGGCCGAGCTCACCACCCGCTCACCGGCCTTCAGCCCGCTCAGAACCACGACTGAATCATCGATCTGTGGGCCGACCTGGATCGTGCGGGGTTCCAGATTGCCCTGCCCATGATCGACAAATGCGATGGCCTGCTGGCCCGACTGGAGCACTGCGGAAGCCGGGATCACAAGCTGCCGTCCCAGCGGAACGTTAATGTTGACGTTCACATACATTCCCGGCTTGAGCGCCACGCCGGGATTGTGGAAGACCAGCCGCACGCGCACCGTGCGCGTAGTCGTATCCACTTGAGGAAGAATCTGATCGATGCGCCCATAGAAGTTACGCCCCGGATAGGCGTCCACCGTCACCTGGGCGGGATCGCCGGGCCGCAGCCGGCCCACGTCATTTTGAAAGACATCGGCGTACACCCAAACGGTGGATAGATCTGCGATGGTGTAGAGCTTCGTCTCCGGCTGCACATATGCATTTGGCAAGGCGTTGCGCTCGGTGATGTATCCAGAGGCGGGAGAGTCGATGACGATGTTTCGCTCCACCTTGCCGGTTTGCTCCAGGTTGGCGATGGCCTGCGCGGGGACGCCGAATTGCTGCAAACGCTCTTCCGCTGCCTGAAGCAGCCATCCGCCCTCCTGCGCAGCCATTCCGTGCATATCCGAGGAAAACGCCTTCTGGTTCTGCCGGGCCAACAGATATTCCTGTTCGCTGCTCACAAGGTCAGGACTGTAGACGGTGAAGAGCCTCTGCCCCTTGCGAACGTACTGGTATGTCGCGTTCGCATAGACATCCTGAATCCAGCCTGGAAAACGAGTTTGCACGTAGGAAAGATTCTCCTCGTCGATGTCCACGTTGCCGGGGACATTCAGATCGTCACTCACGGCCTTGCGCTGTACCTCGGCCGTCGTAACGCCAATCTCCTGCAGTCGCTGGGGGGAGATTTGAATCGGCGACAGCCCAGTTCCGGCCGCGGGCGTCGCGGTTCCTTGCGGCGTGGATGATCCACTCGCCTCCGGCCCGCGCGCAACAACTGGGTCGCTGGCATTTGTGGCCGCCGAGGCCGGATGCCTACCGCGCAGGAGCACGTAGGCAAGCGCAGCGGCAAGCAGTAAACATGCGACGACGGATGCCGCCAGAGCAAGCTGATAAGTACGTGTCTTCACGGTTTCACCTCCGGCGTTGTCTGTTGTTGATCGAGAGGAGCGCCTGTGGCGAGTTCCAGATCCGCCAAGCGGCTGTCGAAGTCCACCACGGATTGAACCCACGCCAGGTCTACGTCGATAACCGTCATCTGGCTGTCGAGCAGGTCGAGAAAGTCCGTCTTGTCGTTCTCGTAGGCGATGACGCTCGACTGGAGCGTGGCCTCGGCCTGGGGCAAGAGCTGGTCATGATACAGGCGCGCGAACTTCTGCGCGGACTGCGCCTCGACCAGCGCCTCCTGAATCTGCCCGAAAGCGGAATTGCGCAACTCAGCCAGCTCGGCATCCTGCTCGGTGGCGCGTGCTGTAGCTTCCGCTATCTCCGCGTCGTGCTTGCGGCGATTTAGCCAGGGCAGGTTCATCGAACCCTCCACCATGTAAGCGTTTCGCATCTTGGAGGTGGGCTGCATCAGCATGTATCCGCCCGAGACGGTAAAGTCCGGCAGGTAGGCTTTCTTTGCCAGCGCCTGTTCCTTATGGCTTCGCTCCGCAGCCTCGCGCGCGGCCACCAGATCGGGCCGCGATTGGAGCGCGATCTCTTCGAGCTTCTGCGCGTCAGGCAGTGCGGCCAGCACCGCGTACTGCCCGTGGATGGCAAGCGGCAAATTCGGATCGCGCCCCAGCAGGGTGTTGAGCCGCGCCCGCGCCAGATCGGCGTCGCGGTCGAAGCGGATCATGTGCTCTTCGAGCGCCGTCAGCGTCACCTGCGCTTTAAGAATGTCCTGCTGCGACACCTTGCCGACCGCATACTTGATGCGCGCCGCCTCGATGGCCTGTCGGGCAATGCCCACGTGCTGATCGTGAATTCGCAATTCGTCTTGTGCGAGCAGCAGATCGTCGAAGGCTTTGCGCACGCGCACCTGAACTTCCAGGCGCACCTCGTCGAGCTGGGCCTTGGCCACGTCCACATCCGACTCTGCCACGCTGGTGCGAAGAGCGCGCTTGCCCGCTCCAGGAAACGTCTGGCCGATGCTGAACATGTTCTGCGCGGCATTGAAGTTCTGGGGCTGATCGAGCGGCACTCCCCATCCGCGATACATGGCCGTGGGGTCGTCGAGTGTGCCGGCAACGGGAACATGCGCCTCGGCAACGGCCACGCGCCGGACTGCCACCGCGATTTCAGGATTCGCTGCCAGTGCGATCCGTTCCACGTCATCCAGCGTCAACGCGGAGCCGGAAGGCGCAGACGGCTCGGGCGCTCGAAAGTATGCGGCAAACTCTGCCAGGCCATCGCTGGTGGCCGGCTCTTGCGCCCACGCGGCGCAAATGGGCGCAACAAGTCCAAGAACAACAAAGAATGCGTAAAGTAGAAGTCTCATCTCTTCCTCCGGCGGGGTACACAGCGTGCAGACCGTCCGCGTGTCCGCGTCGCGCCAGAGCGCACGAGGACGCACGAAGACCCAGGTTCAGGCTGAGAAGGAAGGAGTTTTAGATGCGGAGAATGGAACTTCGGCCGGGTGAGATATCGGCAGGCGGCGCCTCCAGATAAAACCGGCTCGCGGGGTGCAGAATAACCGGAGATTCGACGCTGGCCTGATAAGGCGTAAGCGCCGGATTTTGCCCATGCTCAGGAGAAGCCAGAAGATCCGGAACGGTGGCAACATTCTCCCCGTGCATCTGGCAGCACGAGCTGCTCATATCCGTGCCGCGCATCGGGCAGTCCTGCGCCATGCCGCGGCAACACGCGGACATTCCCATTGAGCGTGCTGTAAGCAGACAGGCGGACACCGGCAGAGCGGTCCATAGGACCGCAGCAATCAGCATCAACAACCCGCCTTTTCTTTTGAAACTCATGATGGCCAGGTTCCCAAAGTCTATTGTAAGCATCCCGCACTGGCTCCCCAAAAAACGGTGATCTGGATCACATCGTCCGGCAGCGGTTACGACGAAAGGGACAGCC
>JBAPYY010000425.1:0-6168 GCA_049284975.1 Occallatibacter sp. | reverse complement strand
GCCATATAAAGCAGCATTACGCCAGCGACACCCGACACCATGGCGGAGAAGATGAAGACCACGGGAATCAGCGGCGAAGACCACCACGGATTGGCCTTGATCGATCCGAAGATAAAGCCGACGTAACCGTGCAGGAAAAAGGCGGAAGGAATGCCGACCAGCGTGACAATCCAGCCCACTTTCTCATCGATGTGCAGCGAGTGCTCGCTGATGTTGGTGGAGCCGAGCGTCATCACCTTGTAGACAAGGCGCAGCAGGCCTTTGCTGGATTGGGACAGAAGCACGATCTCGCGGCGGTAGTCGAGCCAAATCTCGAAGACCAGCACAGCCATGAGATACCAAAGGTACACATAGCCGAACATGGCCATTGCCGAAGTGCTGTGCGGCGTGAAGTACATTTCCGGTGAACGGAACGGGTGTCCCAGGTGCAAAACCAGCGGCAGAGGCGCAACCAGCAGGAAGGCCAGGGCCGTGAGCAGCGCCAGCCGGTAGGTGGGCTTAACCGCCTCCACGCGGAAGACACGCTCCAGCGACGCCAAAATGAATGCGCCCGCCACCAACCCCGTGATGTAGGGGTACAAAACGATCAGCACGCTCCAATAGAGTGTGATTTCGTTGGGATACATGTAACCTTCAACACCGCTCATAAAATCAGCTCCTAGCTTTTAGCTCTTAGCTTCTAGCTCGTCGTGCTGGTTCCGGCCACGTTGGCTTCGCTGCAAATCTCAGCTGGAAGCTAGTGGCTGGAAGCTAGAAGCTGTTTTTTCTTACCGCACCGAGCCATCCAGATCGTTATAGAAGGCCTTCGCGCCGGTGGCCATCTGCGGCTTCAACACCTGCACGTTGTGCGTCTTGAGGAACTCATGGATTGGGTCGTTCGGATTTTTCAGGTCCGCCAGTTGGCGCGCGCCGGTGGGGCAAGACTCGCAGCATGCGGTCGTCAACCCTTTGGTAATCCGGTGGTAGCAGAGCGTGCACTTGTCGGCGACATGCTTCTCTGGATGAATGTAACGGCAGCCGTAAGGGCAGGCCTGCACGCAATAAGCGCAACCCAGGCAATATTTCTGATCGATCAGGACAACGCCGTCCGGGCTGATGAAGGTGGCGCCCACCGGGCAAACCTGCGTGCACGGAGAATCCGCGCAGTGGTTGCACATCTTGGGAACGAAGAAATACTTTCCGGCATCCTCTTTGGCGATCGGAAAGCCTTCCTTGCCGCCGTCGGGCGAGATGACCGTAGGATTTTCAAGATGCGTGTCGTCGACGTGGTACCGCTCGACCCAAGTGCGGAAGTGGCCTTCCGGCACGTCGTTCTCCGTCTGACAGGCGCGCACGCAGTTGCCGCAGCCGATGCACTTGGAGACGTCGATCAACATACCCCACCAGTGGTCGCTCATTTTGTAGTTGGGCGAGGCCTCGGGTGTTCCGGCGAGCACGGACTCCCATGCGACCGCAGCTGCCGGCAACAGAATCAGCATTTTGCGTCTGGATATGTTCATTTTGCACCTCCTGCGGCCGCCGCCGGAGCATCCATCGCCGGACTGTGCGGATTGTGGCAAGTCTGACAGGGCAATCCCTGAGAGTGCTCAGCCGGATCAACCTGCGGAAAACCCTTTGGCTTGGCTGCGCTGGCTGTGTGACAACGGGCGCAGAGCACGGAGGTGTCCGGCAGAACCGGCGTGACCGTTGAAGGGTCGTTGGCGTGGCTGGCTAACGCTCCATGACAGGCTTCGCAGTTTACATGCGCGTGCTTGCCAGTGCTCTTTTTGGCCACAACATCCGTATGGCAGTCTTCGCAGGCCTGGTGACCGGCAAACTTCACCGGAAGCTGTGCAATCTCGCCAATCGCGGCTCCGCGATAGTGCCCATACTGCCCAAAGCTTTTAGGCACATAGTAGTGGCGCACCACCAGAAAGATCACGAAAGCGAGGACGAAAAGCCCAGCAAACCGGAAAAGATGCCTTGCATCCTTGAATGCACTCATCAAACTCTCCCCATTGCGCCGCAGTCAGGGGCTTGCGCGGCTCCAAGTCGATGTGAGCTAAAACACATCGCATAGGTTTGAACGTACAGGAGTTTGCTCTACGGTTGTATGTGAGCCAAATCACATAAGAACAAGTCGCAAGGCGCTCGCACAGGCAATGCAACTCTTTGTTTCAGGGAGAGAAACGGGCCGTCCCGCGTTGAGGCGCAAAGCGATACGATGAACTTGGGAGCGCAAGATGCCAAGAATTCTCGACGGCGCGGCGATTGCCGCCGTCATAAAGCAGGAAGTGGCCGAAGAGGTGCGAGCGCTGGCCGAGCGCGGAATCCGGCCGGGGCTCGCGGCTGTGCTGGTAGGCAATGTGGCCGCGTCGGAGATCTATGTCCGCAGCAAGGTGCAAAGCTGTGCCGACCTGGGCATCTTCAGCGATCTGATCACGCCGCCCGCTTCCGTTACGACAGAAGAGATGCTTGAGCTGATAGCCGCGATCAACGCGCGCGACGAGATTGACGGCATCCTTATTCAGTTGCCGCTGCCCGCGCAGGTGGATACGAAGGCGCTGCTAGACGCTGTCTCACCCGCCAAGGACGTTGACGGCTTTCACCCGGTGAACGCGGGCCGCTTGCAGGCGGGGCGGCCGGCTCTGGCGCCGTGCACGCCGGCGGGAATTATTGAAATTCTCAAGCGCAGCGACATTCCCATGGCTGGCCAGCACGCCGTAGTGGTGGGCCGCAGCGACCTGGTGGGCAAGCCGGCGGCCATGCTACTGCTCCATCAAAATGCTACTGTTACCATCTGCCACTCCAAGACCCGCGACCTGGGCGCGATTACCCGCCAGGCCGACATATTGGTAGCTGCAATCGGTCGCGCGGGCTTCATCACGCCTGAGATGGTCAAGCCGGGCGCGACGGTGATTGACGTGGGCATCAATCGCATCAGCGACCGCGCCGAGTTCGACCGATTCTTTCTGGGCGACGCCAAACGCGAAGCCGCATTTGCCAAACGAGGCTCGACCATCGTGGGCGATGTGCATCCCAAAGCCTTTGAGCTGGCCGGAGCGTATACGCCCGTTCCTGGCGGCGTGGGCTTGCTCACAGTCGCCATGCTGATGGCCAACACCGTTCACGCGGCGAAGATGCGGCGCGTGGGCAGCGGAGGGGGAGCGCTGTAATGCTGAGAGTTGGCCTTACCGGCGGTTTGGGCAGCGGCAAGAGCACCGTGGCGGAAATTCTGCGCGAGCTGGGCGCCGAGGTGATTGAGGCCGACGCGCTGGGCCGTGAGCTGATGGAGCCGGGGAAGCCGGTTTATTCAGACATTGTGCGAATATTCGGTCTGGAAGTGGTTGACCCCGATGGCCGATTGAACCGCGCGCGGTTGGCTGAATTGGCTTTTCAGGGCGATAGACTCAGCGAACTGAATGCTATTGTGCATCCTGCGGTGATTGCGGAGCAGCGCCGTTGGATGGACCACGTCTTTGCCCGCAATCCCTCGGCTGTGGCTGTGGTCGAATCGGCGCTCATCTTCGAGGTTGAGCGCGATGCCCTTGCCAGGGGCGAAAGCGAAACGGTACTGGCGGATTGGCGGCGGCGCCTGGACCGGGTTATCGTGGTCACCGCTCCGGACGAACTGAAGATTGCACGCTATGCCGCGCGTGTCAGCTCGACGGAAGCTGGGTGGGAAGCTGCCGAAGCCGATGCCCGCCTGCGCCTGGCGCGCCAGATTCCCGACGCGACCAAAGCCTCCCGCGCTGACTATATTTTGGAAAATGCCGGAGATAAGACTGCGCTTCGCGTTCAAGTGGAAGCGGTGTGGCAACGCCTTAAGACGGAGAGCAACAAGTTTCCCGAAGACGGTTCTTTAGAATAGTGGACAGTGAGTAGCGAACAGTGAATAGTGAACACTCCAGAGGATTTCAAGTTATGAGAATGCGCCGGATACTTTTGGTTCTTTTGCTGGTGGGCGGGTTCTGGTACATCGCCGCGCATCTTCCTGTGGGCCTGAGCCGTACGTCGCTCTTCCATCCCAGCAGCGGCTCGGGCTACGGGTCGGGCCTGCAGCTCACAGAGGCTGAGGCCGCGCCCACCTACGACGCCGAGGAGCAGAACAATATTGCCATCTACAAGCGGGTGGTGCCTTCGGTGGTCAACATCACTTCGACCGCGCTGGTCTACAACTTCTTTTATGGAGCTGTGCCGCAACAGGGCCAGGGTTCGGGATTCATCCTCGACAAGGCCGGCCACGTGCTTACCAACTTCCACGTTGTTGCGGGCGCTAATCGTGGCGTCGAGGTGATGCTGAGCAACAAAAGAAACTACAAGGCCAAGGTGGTGGGCACCGACAAGGTGCATGACCTGGCCTTGCTGCAAATTGACGCGCCCAACCTGCAGCCGGTCACGCTGGCCGATTCCGGCGGACTCTCAGTGGGCCAGAAAGTCTACGCCATTGGGAATCCCTTTGGCCTCAGCGGCACCATGACGCGAGGCATCATCAGCTCCATCCGCTCCATTAAAGGGAGCGAGGGCGCGCTTATCGAGGACGCAATCCAGACCGACGCGGCTATCAACCCCGGCAACTCCGGCGGCCCGCTACTCAACTCGCGCGGCGAGGTTATCGGCATCAACACTATGATCGCCTCCAACGGCGCGGAGCAAAGCTCGGGCATCGGCTTTGCCATCCCCATCAATACGGCCAAGGCTGTGCTGGGAGATCTTACCCGCTTCGGACGCGTCAAGCGGCCCTCGCTGGGCGTCGTTTCCTATGCCATTGGACCGGATCTGGCGTCGCAGATAGGCCTGGCAGTCGATTCCGGCATCCTGATCCAGAAGGTCATCCCCGGTGGGGCGGCGGAACGGGCCGGTCTGCGCGGCGGCAACGAGCAGGCGTACGTGGGCAACACTCCAATCCTTCTGGGCGGCGACCTCATTGTGGCCATGGATGGCAAGCCGGTGAACGATCCGCAGGAGATCAGCGCCATCATGGACAAGCATCAGGCCGGCGACACCATCACCGTTACCTTCTATCGCGGCCGTAAGGAAATCACTCTCAAGCTGATTCTTGGAGAAGCGCAGGAAACGAACATGTAGAGCAGGGATTGACGGAAATCTCGAAAGCCGGCGTAAGCAACGCAAGTCGTCGGGGGTGTTGGAGTTCACCTGAAACCGCCCATTTGGGAAGATGACTCCTCGAAGTTGAAATACTTGGAGGAGTTATGCCTGAGTTAGAACCGGAAATTGAAAATGCGCGGCATCCTGGGCAGTTGAACGAACCTCAGCAGCGCCGTCTGGTCATCACCTGCAAATACATCGACAACTTGCTCAGCGAAATCGAGCACGCGCTTCACTCCGCAACATCGCCGTCTCCTTTTCCACGGTATATCGTTGATGTAACTCCGGAGCAAGCGCGAGTGATCGAAGACCACATTGGCCGTCTTCGCGCTCAACTTCTGCGCACTCTGGACTGGCAACACCTGAAGCCCGAGCCGCCGGAAATTCCCGTAACGCGATCGATTGCCACAGATCTTGCGTTTGTCGAAATCGCAATCGAGGAGCTCAAACCTCGTCATCCGCGCGGCTGTGGCGCTGTTCCCGCGGATGCTCTGGACGAACTCAATCGAGTGACTCACGAGCTTCTCGCTATGGTCAAGAGCATGGAGAGTTATCTCCGCAAGGAATTGGAATCCAGGGAGTCGATTTGAGAGACTGGAATGTGGACCAGAACCACTGTACCTGCGCAATTAACGGCCAGGAGGCATAGATTTGCAGAAGTACTTTCTTATCGCGGTCGGCGGCGCGCTTGGTTCCATGGCCAGGTACTGGGTTGGCTCGATGGTTGCCAACCGCATGGGAACAAGATTCCCCTACGGAACGTTTGTTATCAATATCACGGCATGCGTGATTATCGGCTTCTCGCTTACCTTGATGGCCAGAAAAGTGGGGATAAGTTCTGCATGGAGATTTCTGGTGCCCGTTGGTTTCATCGGCGCGTACAGCACCTTTTCAACTTATGAGTGGGAGACGCTTTCCACGCTTCGAAGCGGCGCTTTTTTTCTTGCATCTCTTTACGCAGTCAGCAGCCTTATTGTTGGACTTGCTGCCGTATGGGGCGGCTCTATGCTTGCGGAGATTTTCTGATGCGCGATGAATCAGAGGTCGTATGGGCGCGCTGCGGTGTTAAAGGTTTTGCTG
>JBAPYY010000424.1:0-1809 GCA_049284975.1 Occallatibacter sp. | reverse complement strand
CTGCGTAGCTTCGCCGCCGCACAGCGTGTTCTTGTGCAGGAATCGCTGGGCCGGGGAAACGTTGAGGCGGTAAAGCGTGCCTTCAATTCCCGCGCTCACATCGGCATCGAAAACCGCACTTACTTCTACGGGCTTGAGCCGGCGAATCTGCGCGATGGGAAAGGTCATGAAGTCGATCGTCACCTTCAGCTCGCTGATATCGATGTCGCCCGTCATGGCCTTGGCGTTCGTGCTCGCTATCCTCCAGAAGCCGCGGTCCTCCTGCGCGCCGGCGTACGCCGCACACCTTAGCGCCAACACTGTCGCTGCTCCCAGCAGCAAGAATCTCGTCATTCCGATCCCAACCTTTGCAGATTCCAACTACAGCAAATAGCCGGCACGAACAACTATCCGCCGTCTCCTGTTTGCTGCACGCTGTTTCTTACCAGCCCAACACGTACGCAAACACCAGCGGAGCCACGATGCTCGCGTCACTTTCGATAATGAATTTAGGCGTCTTCTCGCCCAGTTTTCCCCACGTAATTTTTTCGTTCGGCACCGCGCCCGAGTACGATCCGTAGCTCGTGGTTGAATCGGAAATCTGGCAAAAGTACGCCCACAGCGGCACGTGCTCGCGCTGCAAATCCTGGTGCAGCATCGGCACCACGCAGATGGGAAAGTCGCCGGCGATTCCGCCGCCGATCTGGAAGAACCCAAGCGGCGTTTTCTTCGTCGTTTCTGTGTACCACTCGGCCAGCTCCATCATGTATTCGATGCCCGTGCGAACCGTGTGCACCTTTTTCACATCGCCCGAAATGCAGTGGCCCGCGTACATGTTGCCCAGCGTCGCATCTTCCCAGCCGGGTACGAACATCGGCAGGTTCTTCTGGGCCGCAGCCAGCAGCCAACTATTTTTCGGATCGATCTGGTAGCTCTTTTCGAGCACACCCGAAAGCAGAATCTTATACATATATTGATGCGGGAAAAAGCGCTCGCCAGCCTTGTCGGCCTTCACCCATTCGGCAAGCACTTCGTTCTCAATGCGTCGCATGGCTTCCATCTCGGGAATGCACGTATCGGTCACGCGATTCATGTGCCGATCGAGCAGTGCCTTCTCGTCGGCCGGAGTCAGGTCGCGGTAGTGTGGGACACGCACGTAGTAATCGTGCGCGACGAGGTTGAAGACGTCTTCCTCTAAGTTAGCGCCCGTGCAGCAGATGCCGTGAATCTTGTCCTGGCGGATCATCTCGGCCAACGAGAGCCCAAGCTCGGCTGTGCTCATCGCCCCGGCAATGGTCACAAACATCTTGCCGCCCCCGGCAAGCAGCTTGTTGTAACCCTCCGCCGCGTCAACAAGGGCAGCAGCGTTGAAATGACGGTAGTGGTGTTTGATGAAATCGGAAATTGGTTTCATGGCGTCCTCAATTGGCTCCAATCTTCCAACCTAACACAACGGAATCAGCGCCCTGTGAACGGGGAAGGGCTCGATTTTGGGACCGGAGCGAAGGACACGAGCGGGAACCGGCGCGGTATGCGAGTCGTGCGGCGGAAAGCGCATTCCGCGAAAGGCACCGGTCGGGTCGTTTTGATATCTCTCCCTGGAATCCGGGTTCGGTCCTCCCTTAGGTGATTTAAAACGCGCCGCTTGTGATACCTGTCACTGCCGGCAAGTCCTAAAAAGAATCACCTTGTAAGTGCGATCCTCCGCAAAAGTAATGGGAACGGTGGAACCGGCAGGGAACTGCTGGTGAGCGGGTGGGCCTGCTTCTTGCCCGAGGGAAGGAAGGCGGCGGAATGAACCAAGCCGCGGTAAAGACAGTGGACGGTGAC
>JBAPYY010000423.1:0-2546 GCA_049284975.1 Occallatibacter sp. | reverse complement strand
GACGACGGCCCCACGCATCACGGCCTCTTCGACATCGCCTACCTGCGTGGCGTTCCCGGCATGGTTTTAATGGCGCCCAAAGACGAAGACGAGTTGGCCGACATGATGAAGACCGCGCTCCAGCTTCCGGGGCCGAGCGCAATCCGCTATTCGCGCGGAGTAGGCCCCGGCGCTGTGCGCAAGCCCGAGCCGGAAGTCATTCACATCGGCAAAGCTGAAGTACTCAAGGACGGTTCTGATGTCGCTATTCTCGGCCTTGGAAACATGATGCCCCTGGCTGCGGAACTCGCTCGCCGCCTGGAGCACGACGGCTACTCTGCCGCAGTCATCAATCCGCGCTTCATCAAGCCGCTGGACCGCGATATGCTCGCCGAGTTCGCCGGCCGCGTGGCAGCTTTCGTTACTTTTGAGGATCATGTGAAGATGGGCGGCTTTGGCTCCGCTGTTATCGAGGTCCTTGCCGAGTTGGGCAGCTCAGTTCCCGTCGTCCGCATCGGATGGCCTGACAGCTTCATCCAGCACGGCAAAGTGGACGACCTCCGCGCGAAGCACGGCCTCACGGTTGATGCGGCCCGCGCGCAGGTGTTGCCGCTGCTCACTCGTCGCCAGCGTCCGACGCTGGTCGCCCGCTAAAAAACCTTTTGCTCCAGTGAAGAAATCCATATAAACTCCTCGTGTATGTCGCGACTATTGATCCGGCCCATAAATATTAACGAATGTACCCCATCCATTCACGCGTCTTTTGCGGGAATGGGTGGGAGTGCGTGTCACTATTTGAGGGCCGGATCAATAATCACCATTGCTCTTGTCTGCGCGTTGTTCGCGCCATTCACGTCCGCACAGCAAAAGGAGATCCCTGTGACTCATCATGCACGTGGCACCTTCACCGTGAACATTCAGCCGCTCACGCCGCCGCCGGCCGAGGGGCTTGGCCGGTTCTCCATCGACAAGCAGATCCACGGCGATCTGGAAGCGACAACGAAGGGCGAAATGTTCTCAGGCGGCGACCCGAAGCAGGGACTTGCCGGATATGTGGCCATCGAAGTTGTCACTGGAACACTTGCGGGAAAGCACGGAAGCTTCGCATTGCAACACCTGGCCACAATGGACCAGCACGGACTCAAGATGTCTGTGAGCGTTGTGCCCGGCTCGGGAACAGGCGAATTGAGAGGCATAGAAGGCACATTCACCATTCTCATTGAGAAAGGGCAGCACTCCTACGATCTCGAATACACGCTTCCCGATTAGGCTTGAAGCAACTTCTAGAGCATTTTCAACTTAAGTGTTAACAAAATTCTGGGTGCCCCATCCATTTCGCGTAGTTTGCGAAATGGGTGGGATAGCACATTTGTCCATTTCGACAGTAAACACCATAACTGAAAATGCTCTAAGGCAGCCGGCCTTCAACGCAATAATCTTGAGAACGCCCATCAAAACAGCGCGGCCTCTCGAGTCAGGAGAGGCCGCGCGCCATTCGTCAGGGAAACAAGCTTACCTGCGGTAGCGACCATAGTACCCGCCGCGGAACCGCACAACCGGTCCTCCGCCTCGCACGCCCCGGAACTCCCAGCGTCCCGGATACCAATAGCCATGAGCCCGATAGCCGCCAACCCAGAAGTAACCCGGTCCGGGGCAGGGCGCAACATAAGCCACTGGGGCCACCGGCCCGCGCACATAGACTCCAAACTCGGCTGCCTGGGCTGTTGTTGCTCCCGCGCCCAATCCGGCGGCCACTATAGCTGCTCCAAGCATCCAATTTCTCATACTGCGCATAACTCCTCCGTCCCTGCCGGCATCCATCTGTAACTCCGGCCCGGCTTCTTTCCGATTGAGGCTTGGCTCTTGCTGCCTCTCGGTTACGCCGGTTATGTCATGGTTCAACAGAGAATCAAGCGAATGGTTGCGCTCTCAATGAAAAATAAACTTCCGCAACTTTTTCGATAACTGGGGTTGATGACTCCGCTCGCGACAGAGTTTTATCGGCAGTGGTCCAGTCTTCGGATATGCGACAATCCGGAAATTCTCGGTTACAATCTTCATGTGAATCACGAACAAGCGCTCGTTGCGGCGTTCGCGAAGCGTAGCAAACGCGACCGTTACCGGGAGATTCTCTCAAACCCACGGCTGCGCCATAAATTCACCAGCAGGCTTCCGCACTTCGCAGACTTTGATCCCCAGTACCGCGTGCCCATTCCAAGCGATAAGCTCTTCGTCGGCAACATCACCGTCGAGTTGCGGAGGCGGCACTCTCCCAGCATCGTCTTCGCGATCTCAGAAGACCCCGCACTCGACCAGCAAGAAATCCCGCTCGTCGAAGCCCTCAACCAGATTGTCGGACGCGGAATGGGCACCATTCTTTCGTGTCTTCCTGGACGCCTCGCATTTGTCGAGACAGAAGACGAACGCTTCATCCTTGAACGTAACGACCCACTGGTAAAACGGGAATTCGTCCGCTTCGTCATTGACCGCAAAGACGAGGACAGTCATGTCGCGCAGGGAATATTTCAGGCTGCGGCTCGGGCGTTGGAATGGCAGAACATCAAGGG
>JBAPYY010000422.1:0-15166 GCA_049284975.1 Occallatibacter sp. | reverse complement strand
GAACTGTGGCTGGCCGCAAACCAACCCGGAATTCCCTCGACTCCGGAGATATCTATCGAATCGTTGGACCTGGGCAAGACCCTCTCTTACATCGGCGAAGAAGGCAACGAAGAATCCTGGGCGCGCTTCGATGACTATCATCGCCGAGCCCTCGAGCGTCTGCAGGCAAGCGGCGCCGAGGTAGCGCTCATCGCAAGCAACACGCCCCATCATCGCTTCAAGGCAATCGTTCGAGGAATTCGAATTCCCGTAGTCAGCATTTTTGAAGCGGCGGCAAAGGAGAGCGCACGAATCCGCGCCGGTGAGGTTCTCATTCTGGGCACGGAGTGGACTATGAATTCTATCGTGTTCCGGCAAGAGTTTTCGCGGTGCGGTGTGAATGCGTTCGGCCCGGACAACGAAGCCGCGCGCATCAAAACAGCCGAATTGATTGGTGAGTTGCAGCAGGGCAGGATCGAGGGAGCCGCGAGCCGGCTCGCAGTTATTGTCAAAGCCTCAATGCGCAACCAATTTCAAAAGCACTCGGTTGTCTGTCTGGCATGCACAGAGCTGCCTCTCGCATTTCCTGAATTTAAAACACTCTCGGTGTTCGACTACGAAGGCATGTCGTTTATAAACACGACCTCGGCACACATTAACGCAGTCCTCGAATGTGCAGGCATAGCTACCGCACGCCGATGAGGCTTACCGAGTGGGCCACTCTTCAACGACGATGCCGAGGTCGTTGAGTTGCTGAATGGCCGCTTCAACATTGCGGCGGACCTTCACGCGATCCTTGGGGCTGGCCAGTGGCGACTCGGCCACAGCTATCACGCGGCCATAGCGCCATGCGCTGGCAGGCAAGGCAATCAGGGCCTGCGCCAGATCACCGGGGCGCAATTGAATCTCCTGGCGGCGTGCGGCTGCGGGGCGCAGCAAACTTCCCTGGCCTACGGTGCTGGGATTGGCGTCGGCAAGAGTGATGCGCAGATTGAGCACGTCCGTGCCTACCGAAAGAAAGGGATTGGCCCACGCGCCTGGCTCGCGCACGTCCACATACATACTCTTGGTGGGCAGTGGAATGAGGGCCAGGGCGGCGCGCTGGCTGTCCCGCTCGGTGGCGGCGGCCTGCGCCTTGTGTTCGGCATTGACCGCGTTCTGGGCGACGCCGACCACCTCCTGCTCCTCTTTGTGGCAAGCGGTTAGCGTCACGCCCAACAGCATCGCCATGGCCGCAAATCCCTTGAGCTTTGAGTACTCTCTCACGCTTCAAGAATAACAGGGCTGGCAGTTCGGTCTCATTCGCCTTTCCAGACGGGTGAGCGCTTCTCCAGGAACGCTTTCGTGCCTTCGTTCTTGTCAGCGGTGCCGCATAGGTGGCCGAAGCGGACGGCCTCGCGCAGCAGGGCAAGGTCGAGCGGCAGGCCGATGCCCTCGTCGACTGCACGCAGGGTTTCAGCCACGGCGAGCGGCGCGTTGGCGGCAATCTCCTGCGCAAGGGCCTCCGCGCGCTGCATCAGCTCGGCGGCAGGCAGCACTTCATCGACAAGGCCGATGCGCAGAGCCTCGTGCGCGTCGACGATGGCTCCAGTGAGCAGCAGCTTTAGTCCCGCACCGCGGCCTACGAGGCGTGGCAGACGCTGTGAGCCGCCGTATCCGGCCATGAGGCCCAGTTTGACCTCCGGCTGGCCCAGGCGCGCGTCCTCCGCCGCCAGGCGCAAGGTGCAGGCCATGGCCAATTCGCAGCCGCCGCCCAGAGCAAAGCCCTGGATGCAGGCGATCACTGGCTTGCCCAGGGTCTCAATGCGGCGGAAAACATCCTGTCCGCGCAGGGCAAAGACGCGGCCTTCTTCAGCTGAGAGCGCGGCCAGCTCGCGGATGTCGGCGCCCGCAACAAAGGCCCGGCCGCCTGCGCCGGTGAGAAGAACGACGCGAATCGAGTGATCGGCAGCCAGATTCTCGAAGACCTCTGAGAGTTCGGCGATGGTCTCGGCGTTCAGTGCGTTGAGAACTTTGGGCCGGTCGAGGGTAACGACGGCCAATGGAGGGCGCTTGTCGAGGTGAAGATTCTTAAGTTCCATGCGAGGGAAAGGGTAGCAGATGGCAGCGTAAGGCTGTCCAGGGGCGGGCAAACGATTGTATTTAGCGTGGCTTGCTGGCGCGGCGTTTTGAAAGGCGTTTGCGGAACGGGAATGGGCAATAGTACCTTAAACCACATGATGCACTTCTCGATTTTCATTAAAGTCAGGCGCGCTCGTCCGTCCAGCTTTGGCAATTTCTTCCGGTCTTTGCCGCTCATTGTGCTTGCGGTTAGTGTGGGCTTGAGCTTTACTCTTTCGGCTTCCTCCAAAGGGGCCAAGAATTTCTCGCCGGCCACACTGGTGGAGGCGGCGAATTATCTTCCCTGCGGCGATGGATGTTCCGCGCTCTCCGACACCGCCAGCGCTTTTTGTTTCCGGCAGGGCGATCAGGTGCTTGTAGGAGACGGGAAAAGCTACCTGCATGAAGGCAAGTTCTCCAGCCAGGAAGAGCTTACGGGAAGGCAGTTTCAAGTCCGGTTCAGTGGAAGCCATATCTGGATGAGGCCGCCCGGCGGGGACACAGTGAAGATTGAGCGTGGCTCCCGGTTTGAGAACTTCAAAGACTCAGGCTGCATCCGGGAGGTGCGCCGCCCAATTCTCAAGGCCGCCTACGCTCACAAGCGGCCAAGAAAGGTTCCTGGTTACGCCTTTGCGCTCGCAGGCACGGGCAAAGGGGATTTGTATCTCTGGTTTCAGTGCGATCTGGATCCCCACGCGTCCGTGATCGCCTGCCGCAAGTGGTATGAGAACGGCGATTTCATCGGCAAGGATTGGTATTGCTCCAAAACGGAGGACGGCGCGCCGGTTCCCGCGGACTTTGAAATTGATCGGCTTCTCAGTCAGGCGGGAAGGCTGGTTCTGAAGTCGGGGGCCGTGGTGCCGGAAGACCACCGGGCAAGAACCAATGACGTGCTCGACCGCCCCACGGAGGCTTGCCGGTGATGAGAGCCCCGTCACTGCGGGCCGAGTATCGCATGGGGTAATCTGGCTGCGGATTGAATCGGAGGCCCAGATGAGCACCAAGGTTGTAGCGATAGTTGGCAGCTACCGCAAAGGCGGAGTGATCGATACCGCAGTCGAAGCTGTACTGGAGGGTGCGCGAGAAAAAGGCGCCGAGACGCACACCATCTACCTCACCGACCAGCACATTGAATTCTGCACCCACTGTCGCCAGTGCGCTCATGAGCCAGGCACCGTGCGCGCTAAGTGTCAGCAACAGGACGATCTGGAAGCCATCCTAACGGAAATTGAAGCGGCGGATGCAGTCGTGCTCGGCTCGCCGGTCAGCTACTACAACGCCACCGCCATCTTCCGCAGGTTTTTGGAAAGGCTGCTGGGCTATATCTATTGGCCCTGGGGACAAAATGCGCCCACTCCGCGCAGCAAGCGGCAACCGCGCAAAGCCGTGCTGGTGGCCTCGGCCGCCATGCCGGGCTTCCTGATTCCTCTCTTTACCGGAACGTCCAAGGCTCTGCGCGTGGCGGCCCTGAGTCTCGGCGCAAAAGCGGTTGGCAGCCTGTGGATCGGCCTGGTAGCGCACGAGCCGCATCCTCATCTCTCCGCCCGCACGCTGAACCGGGCGCGGCGCATGGGCTGGAAATTGGCTTAGGCGCGGCGAATGCCGTCTTACTTGCCGATCAAGCCTTTGGCGATAGCGTCCAACATTCCATTGAGAAAGTTGATGGATTCGGCAGCGGAGAAGCGGCGGCCGATTTCGAGGGCCTCATTGATGACGATGGGGAAGGGCGTGCCCTTGAAGCCCAGCATCTCGCCCACAGCCATGCGCAGCAGGTTGCGGTCCACGGCGGGCATGCGCTCCAGGCGCCAATGCTTGGAGTTGGCCACAATCAACTCGTCGATCTTTTCCTGGTGAGCGATGGCCACGCGGAAGAGGTCTTCAGCAAAGCCGCGCACCTCAGGCTCAACCTCGTCCGCGGCTTTCCAGAAATTAGCGCGCACCTGATCCGGCGTCTGCTTGCCGATGTCCGCCTGAAAGAGCATCTGCATGGCCAGCTCGCGTGATTTGCGGCGCCCCGACGTGTGATGAAGTTTGGCGGTCAACGAGAACCGCCCGGTAGGAGCTTGCGGCTTAGGCTGACCATCTCGATGGCCGCAGTGGCAGATTCAAAGCCCTTGTTGCCGGCCTTGATTCCTGCACGGTTGAGCGCCTGCTCCAGTGTTTCGCAGGTGAGCACGCCGAAGCTGTGGGGTATGCCGGTCTCCTGCTGGGATTGTCCAAGGCCGCGCGCCACTTCGTTGTAAATGGCCTCGTAATGCGCCGTCTCGCCGCGCAGCAGGCACCCAAGCGCGATCACGGCGTCCACTCGGCCGGCGTTTGCCACGGTGCGCGCAGCGGATGGGATCTCCCATGCGCCGGGGACTCGAATCACTTCAATGTCGGCCCGCATTGCGCCGCTGCGCAACAGGGCGTCTAGCGCGCCCTCCAGCAGCCGTTCGGTGACCACCGCATTCCAGCGGGCTACGACGACGGCAAACTTCATGCCTGCGGCTGATAGATCGCCCTCGACGGCTACCGGCTTGCCTTTGACCGGATCGGTCCATGCCCAGAAGCTGAAAGTGAAGCCCGGCTCCGGCTCGACGGTGAAGAGGCGCGACTTCCAATGGGTTTCCGTAATGGCGGAAAGACGCGCCACGGCCGGCTCGCCATCTTGCGCGCGCAGCCAGGCAGCGGCGGCTTGATGCACAGCGTCCAACGCGGTCACCTCCACCAGCACATCCGCGGTAGATGGAAACTGGCCGTCCACAAACTCCAGATTGCCCAGCGGAGCCAGGAATGACGCGCCGTGACTGTTGTCTTCATCCCATCCTTTTCCGGGCGCAAATCCCAGCGCGGAAAAGAAGCTCGCCAGCCGGTCATAGGCTGCGCGGCTGCCCGTGGAACGAAGTAAGGAAATCCCCTTGATCATTCTTTGATTCTATCGTGCGCCACCTGCGGTGGGGCAGACGGCCTTCGGACAGGAATTTGAACGCATTGATATCTCACACTTGCGCCAGAAAAAAGCGCGAGGAAGAAGCATGGAAGTTGATTGGGCTGCAAACAGAGAAGGCCGGCGCAAGGCCGGCCTTTCTTTCTTGGTGTCTACCGCGTTGTGCTAGGTGGTGGAGCGCGGCTTGACGGCTATGGCTGTGGCAGGAACGATTGCGGTGCCAGGGTTCGGTCCCGAAT
The DNA here is from genome assembly GCA_049284975.1 of Occallatibacter sp. GTDB lineage: Bacteria > Acidobacteriota > Terriglobia > Terriglobales > Acidobacteriaceae > Telmatobacter. The sequence continues at coordinate 9,919 of JBAPYY010000422.1, read as the reverse complement.
AAGTGCAGCCAAGGTCAGTGCCGCCGTCTGCCAAAGAAATGCAAGACGGCAGGTTGGGGCTGATCTGTTGCGTGTCAGCGGTCGCTGGGCTGCTGGTGGCCAGTGGAACGCTGATGTAGTGGATCATGTTGTCGCCAGCGGTCGAGACGAAGAAGAGCGCATCGTCAGGAGTGAAAGCGCCTGCCAGAGGCGCAATGGGAGCCGTGCCTCCCGTCTGCGTTTTCAGTGTCACGTAACCCACGCCCGTACCCGGTACGTAATAGGGTAGCTCTGCGTTGGTGTTGGTTGTATCCGCTGTGTAGGTGATAAACGCTAGATTGGACTCCGGCGACGGAACCACCTGGTTTATGGCGGTTGCGTTTACCTCTGCCGTGTTCAGCGTATATGTCGCATCCAGCGCGGGAGCAGCAGGGAGCGCCGCGAGCGTCTGCACGCCGGTGGAGGAGTTGACGGTCAGCGGGCAGGAGATCGGCGTCAGGATGTCGGCCGGTGATTCGGCTGTGGGAATGTTGACGCCAATATCGTTAACTGTGACACCGCTGCCGGTAACTGCAGCGCCCAGAATGTGCTTGCCGTCGGTGGTAGCGGCCAGAGCGTCGGACTGCACGTCGAGCGTATCGGTTAGTGGTTGCGGATAGAAAGCCATGCTGGCGAAGTTCCCAACCGTGCCGCTGGGGCACCAGGTGTGATCCACGGTGGGCTCGCCTCTGAAGAAAGCTCCTGTGGAGGGAATCACGACAGCCGGGGTTTGCATGGTGCTGGAGATGGCCACATTTCCCGGCAAAGCAGTTGTCGGCGTGTAGTGAGCGGAGGGCGGCAGGATGCCCGGCGGCATCGGAGGATTCAGCAGCGGGCTGGGCGGCAGCGGTGTCGATGAACTCGCGTTGTAAGTGCTCCAACCCGTGTTGGCGTTATAGACGTACAGCGTGTCGGTGTGGCCGGTAACGCCTTCCGCTGCGTTATTCAGCGACGCGTTGTCGGTGATGTAAAGCGTCTGGGAATCCGGGGTCCAGGCGGCTGCATTGCCCATGCCGCCGATGGTCGTCGAAGAGCCGCCGGAGACGCTGTAGATGTAGAACACCTGGCGCACCTGGTCATTGATAAGCACCTGCGTGTTGTTGGGCGAGACAGCCAGCACCACGCCGGGAACGGCGGTGGTTTGCGTGGTGACTGCGCCGGACGCGGTGCTGTAAACCATTAACTCGTGAGGGGAGCCAAAGTAGAGATTGTTGCCGAGCTGGTCCATCACCATCGAGTTGGGCACATAAGGCAGGCGTATCGTGGAGCCGACCGTTCCCGTAAGCAACTGGATGGGAACGACGTATTGCGACTGGCCGGGAGCCGAGAACCATGCGTAGTCACTGGCTGTGCCGGGCGTGGTGATAGTCACGGCGTTTGAGGCAACGGGCAAACCGGTGCCGTAAATGCCAATCTCATTGATAGGAGCGGGATTGCAACCGGGCGGCTGGCAGATGGCATAAACAGAAGCCACGCCGGGGAAAGAGGTGGTGACGGATCCAGCGGCGCCAGTTGCGATGTCAATCGGGTCAGTGGACTGGTAGGTCAGTGAAAGGCCGGTGATGGTGGCTCCGGTAGTGTCAGTGACGGTGGTGGTCAGATTCTGCGTCGCACCCTGGGTGATCGTGCCCGAGGTGCTGCCGTTGGCTAAAGTCACCGAGATCGACCTCGGCGGGCATGTCGAGAAGTAGCCGGCTGACGATCCTGACTGAGCTACCGACGCGGTAATGGCTGTGGTGCCCGGCTGCTCGGCGGTGATCGACACCTGGTTCGTGGTGGTGTTGGTGGTGATCGATGCGACGGAGGCGGTGCCCACCGAATAGTTGAGCGAGCCGAGAGAGGCTGTGCAGTTAGGAACCTGAGTTAGAACGATATTGCCCACTGCTACGGTTCCTGAGCAGGTCGCCGTACCGTTGGATAGCACGGCGGTAGTTGGTGCCGGGCTCGCGTTGACGCCACCTGCTGAGATAACCAGAGGAGTTGCGCTCGCAATGGTGTTTGTGCCGGTCAAGGTAGCCGTCGCAATTGTGCCCGAGCCGCTATTAAAGCTGCCGAGAGTGCAGGTCTGTCCTGCCGTTCCGACAGTGGTATTTGCCAGAACAGAGGAGATGGCTGCGATTCCTGAGCAGGTCGCTGTGCCATTGGAGAGCGTGGCTGAGGTAGGCGCTAAAGATGCGCCCGTGCCGCCCGCTGTAATTGCTAGCGAAGTTCCACTCGCAATCGTGCCTGCGCCGGTCAAGGTAACCGTTGCGGTCGCGCCGCTGGAACCGTTGTTGAATCCGCTCAGGGTGCAGGTCTGTCCTGCCGATCCGGAGATCGCACCACCAGACGTGTAGGATGCGCTGCTGATATTGCCCGTCGCGACGGAGACTAGTCCGCTAGCGACGATGTCAGGAGTAACGCCCGGCATATTGCAGGCACTATTGGCGCTGGTGACGGAAGCCGGCGCGCACAGCAGAACCGCCTGGCCGCTGGTGTTCACATAGCAGGCCTGTGCGTCAAGCGTGGCCGCAGCGCCCTGTGAGAAGCACTGCTGCCCAAAGGGAGAGGTCGATATCGATGACGAATTAGGCGGTTCTGTAACCAGGCTGACCGAGGTCACCGGGGCATGCACGTACACCTCCACGGGATTGGAGGTCACTCCCTGCGCGGAGGCCGATATATAGGCAGCGGCATAGGGCAGGCCACCGGTCGACGGCAATGGATCTGGCAGGCTGCAGACGGTGTAATTGGGTACTCCGCCGCCCGAGTTACGGTTCCAGGTGCCGGCGCAGAGGCTACCTGACGGCGAGATGTCCACCAACTGGTTATTGGTGGTGCCGTAGGTATACGCGCCGGCGGCTGCCGTTGTGCCCTTGCAGGTAAGGGCTGAAGGCGAGCTCACCTGGCGCGTTTGCCCAAAGGCCATCGAGATGCCCGTGGTCACAGGTTGCAGCGTGATCGTGGCCACATCCGTAATCTTCATCCCGTATCCCGCGCCATTACAGTAGTTCGCGTCAGGGTTGCGGGTGCAGCCGGAAATCGAAATCCCGGCTGGAATAGCCAGGCATAACAAGCAGACAAGCGTCAAAAACCGCCGCATGAATCCTCCCCGCCCCGCCTTGTCGAACTGCGGAACGGTCACTCCCGATAGCATCGGAAAAAGTTCGGTTATAGCAAACTTCCCATTGCCGCCACCCGCGTTTGCCGGTGGCGAGTGGCTCTCTCTTCCGGGGGCCTCAACGGCAGATTTCCGCCGCTGCGGTGGAAGTAAAAGCCCTTTTGCTCGGCACCCAAAAAAGGGCACGGAAATTGGGAAGACGCATTTTGGAGCGGTCCGCCAACAAGCCATGGCTGGCGTGCCGCCGGTCTAATCCGCTCAAATGATCGGCTCCCGGCGCCACACTCGCCACGCAGCCGGTTGACGAAACGCGCCCTAAAACTTCAAAGAAAAGTGTATCAGGACGGGGTGGTTTCTGGCTGTAAGCCAGGCGCCTCAGTTCCCCTCGCCCACCTTTTCATCGACTTCGCCACGGCCGGATGGCGAGCAACCCTCCTCCTACCGCGCCGGCGGCAGGTAGCGGGCAAACCACTCGGCGGTTCGCGCCATCACATCCCGCTGGTGGACTGGGTCGGTAAACATATGCCCCTCATTGGGATACACAACCAGACGCGTGGGCACATGGCGTGCTCTGAGCGCATGCCAGAACTCGAAGGACTGGGGCGCGGGGCATTCGCCGTCCCGCTCGCCCACCACCACCAGCGTGGGCGTCTGTGCCTGTCGGATGAAGTTAATGGCCGAGCTCTTGGCATACACCGCTGGATCGTCATAGACCGGCGCGCCAAAGTAGGGAGTCATCCACTGGTCAATTGAGTTCTCGCCGTAGTAGCTCAGCCAGTCGGAGATGCCCGCTCCCGCTACCGCAGCCTTGAACCGCTGCGTCTGGGTTACGGCAAACATGGCCATAAACCCGCCGTAGCTCCAGCCGGTCAGGCCTACGCGGTTGGGGTCAATCGAATAGCCGGCTTCAGCCTTGTCCACTCCAGCCAGAATGTCGCGCAAATCGCCGTAGCCGAAATCCTTGCGGTTTGCCTGTGTAAACTCCTCGCCCTGGCCATAGCTGCCACGCGGGTTCGGTTCCAGCACAAAATACCCCAGCGCTGAAAATGCCGCGGCGCTCATGGCGCCCGTGCTCCAGCGCGGCACCGCAGCCGAGGCCGGTCCTCCATGCACCACCACAATCAGCGGATACTTCTTCGCCGGATCGTAGTCTTTGGGCAGCATCAGCCATCCCTGCACCTGAAAGTTGTCGCTTTTCCAGTCCAATGAAACTGATTTGCCCCAGGCTGGCTTCACGCCGTCGTTGATGTGCGTGAGTTTGGTGATGGGGGCATAATCGGCGGAGTGGCTTGCCGGAGGGGCTTGAGTTCTGGCGATGAAGATCTCCGGCGGATCGTTGAATGTGCTGGCTTGAAAAACAAAGAGAGAATGGTCGCGCCCTGTGGAGAGGCTGGACTCCATCCGCCCATCGCCGATATTGGCAGGAATATCGAAGATGGTGCGTTCGGCGTTGAAGGAGAGATTCGATCCGCTCTGGTCGCCTTGAAGCAGCAGCCGAACCAGGCGGCTATCTGCGCCGGCCAGCTCGCTCGCATAAATGCTGCGGTTTCCATCCCATTCGATCCATGCCGGTGTGCTGTGTCGGTCCGGCGTCAGATTATGTGGCGCGCCGCCCGTGGCCGGAATAATCCACACATCTCCGCCCGTCCCTCCCTGGTCGCTCATCAGTCCGCCGATAAAGGCGATCTGTTTTCCGTCCGGCGACCAGCGCGGCACTGCAATCTGCAAACCAGGCAGCGGCCCGGCGATCTCCGCAGGGGCAAGAATGGCCTTGGGCGCTTCATTCAACGCTTGTGTGTAAAGCTTGGCTACCCACCAATTGTTCTCGCCCGGCGGATCAGCGGCCACATAGGCAAGGCCTTTTCCGTCCGGCCGCCAGTCAAATTCGTAAACGTGCAAGTTGGCGGGAGTCACCATTGTGGGCGCAGCCAGCCCCGAAGGAGACAATTTGTCCGCACTGACAGGGACTGCTGCCACACGCTCAATCTCTATGCCGTCCTCGCCGATCACTCCCGTCAGCGGCTTCATCGCTGCCAGTGCTCCGGCGGGCCGGGTCGCGCCTTCCACATAGAGAAAAGCAACGCTCTTTCCGTCCGGCGAAAAAGCAGGAGAGCCCACATAGCCCTTCAACGCGGTAACCCGCCGCGCCGGGCTAGCGTCGAGGGAGGAAAGATAGAGGTCGATCTGCTCCGGCTGGGCGCAATCGGAGAAGAATGCCAGCGCCTTCGAGTCCGGCTCCCATACGATTTCGCCCTCGCGGCAATGCTGCCCAGGCCTGGTGGCTGCCGTCACCCGCTCGCTTTCCGCAATGTCATCGAGCAGCGCCACGCGAATCTCCGCACCTTCCTTCGTCCGCTCAATCCACGCCAGACGCTTGCCGTCCGGGGAAATTGCCACCTCGCCGAAGGAACGCCCGCGGTTGAGTCCCTTCAGCACATCCTCAATGTGCGCGCGATCCGGCGAAGCCACGGCCTGCGCCGGCGCCGTCTGCGCTTGCGCGTTCGAAAGCGGGAAAACTGCGCCCAGAGCCAAGGCTGCTCCACCCATCAGCGCTGCGCGGAAACGTGTGCGAATCGACGTAAAAAGCATACGGAAATGCTAACAGTCCAGATCATGTGCAAGTGCAACCATCATCGATATTTGTGGGTCACTGTTTGGACGTTTTATACTTTGCCTGTCATTACATTACGAATTTGGGAGGCGTTTGTGACGCCAAAACACTTCTACCCGTTTCTCGCGGCTCTGAGCTTATTGTTGCTGTTTGCCTGCGTCTCCCCGTCCTTGGCACAAACGCCCCATCATGACAAGATCTTCGGCGGCTACTTCGAGGAGTGGGGAATCTTCTACGGCGGATACACCATCGCGGATTTGCAAAAGAGTGGCGTCGCCGATGAGCTGACCCACCTGATTTACGCTTTTGGCGATGTGACCCCGGCTTCGACTCCCGTTTGCGCCATTGACAATCCCGCAGCCGCCTATCAGATCGCAACCCTCCCCAGCGTGAGCGGCAAGCCCTACACGGCGCCGCTCTACGGGAATTTCGGCGCCATCCAGCAACTCAAGCAGTTGCATCCACATCTAAAGGTCCTCATTTCGCTCGGTGGACAGGCTGGCAACGCGGCCGGTTGGGTTGCTGCTGCCTCCACGTCCGGTGGACGCGTCGCTCTCGCCTCTTCCTGCATCGACTTATTCATCAACGGCAACATCGCCGCCGGCGTTCGAGCGCCCGGCTTGTTTGATGGTTTCAATATTGATTGGGAGTTTCCCACCGCAGCCGACAAGCAGAACTTCACCGCCCTGCTGAAAGAGTTCCGCACCCAGCTCGACGCGCTGTCGAAGACTACGGGCAAGAAATATATCCTCTCCTTCGATTCGCCCGCCGGCTCGCAAAATTACGCCAACATCGACCTGAAGGCCGCCGCCGAGCAAGTGGATTTCCTCACCATCGACGGCTACGACCTGGCCACGCCCGCGGACAAGCAAACCAATGAGCAGTCATCGCTTTATGCTTCACCCGCTGATCCTACGTATTCCGAGGCCCGCAATATCGATGCGGCCGTAAAGGCTTACCTCAAAGCCGGCGTACCCGCAGCCAAATACACAGTGGGTTTTCCTTTGTACGCCGTCGGCTGGACGGGCGTACCGAACGCGAACCACGGCCTTTATCAGAACGTCGCGGCCCCTGCTCCCGTACTCTTGGCTGACGGTTCAGGTCTTTGTCCAAATCCGGACAAAAAAGCTCCGTCACCCGGTTGCGACACGATCCTGACTCCGGGTTACCTGACCTACGCGACCATTGAAAAACTCACACGCATGAGCGGCTACACAGCCTGGGACGACGCGGCGAGAGCCGGAGCGACGCTCTACAACCCGTCCAACGGGACCTTGTATACCTTTGACAATGCCGCTTCGGTCGCTGCCAAAACGGCCTATATCAAGAACAACAAACTAGGCGGCGCATACGTGTGGGCGCTCAACGACGATCCCGCCGGAACCCTGACAAAAGCCATTGCGGCGGGGCTTAAGTGATGTGCTGCAGCATTCTTAACTTAAGTATTAACAAAATTCTGGGTGCCCCATCCATTTCGCGTAATTTGCGAAATGGGTGGGATAGCACATCTGTCCATTTCGACACTAAACACCAGAGCCGAGAACGAGCTAACTCGCCGCCTCATGTATCGCCAGCAGCTTTTCCAGCAGCGGCTTCAGCAGCTTCAAATCCAGCGCATTGGCCCCATCGGATTTGGCGTTGGCCGGGTCGTCGTGAACCTCTAAAAACAGTCCATCAATTCCCGCGGCCACAGCGGCCCGAGCCAGCAGCGGAATAAACTCCGGCTGGCCGCCGCTCACCCCATTCGCCGCGGAAGGTTGCTGCACCGAATGAGTCGCATCGAAAACCACCGGCGCCAGTTCGCGCATCACTGGCAGCGAGCGGTAATCCACCACCAGCGCGTTGTATCCGAAGCTGGCTCCCCGCTCGGTGAGGAAGATGCGCTCATTGCCCGTCGAGCGAACCTTTTCGACCGGGTGCGTCATGTCCCACGGCGCCACAAACTGGCCCTTCTTGATGTTGACGGCCCGGCCAGTCTTACCCGCAGCCACCAGCAGATCGGTCTGGCGGCAAAGGAAGGCTGGAATCTGCAACACGTCCACAGCCTCGGCGGCCACTGCGCAATGGGCCGGCTCGTGCACATCGGTCAGCACAGGCAGTCCCGTGTCTTTCGCCACGCGGGCGAGGATGCGCGTGCCTTCGACGAGTCCCGGCCCGCGAAAGCTCTTCACGCTTGTGCGGTTGGCCTTGTCGTAGCTGGCCTTGAAGATATACGGAATGTTGAGGTCCGTCGTAATGCGTTGAATTGCCTCGGCCATGCGCCGCGCGTGTGCCTCGGACTCGATCACGCAAGGTCCGGCAATCAAAAACAACTGGCCCGCGCCCACATGGACAGGGCCGATTTCAAAGGAGGGTCTCACGGATTCGATTGTAATGGCTCGCTCGGCCAGCCGACGGTGAGTCTTGGTACTCTATTTGAGTATCTAACGGCAAAAACCGCTTCCTTTCGAGCGAATACTTTGCGCGGGCCGATATAGGGGAGAACAATGCAAGAAGCAGCGCCAAATGCCATCAGCATCGAAACCTGGAAGGATTGGCAGGCTTCAGGACGGCGGGCGCAATTGGTGGATGTTCGCTCGGCAGCCGAGTTTGCTACGGCGCATCTGCCCGGCGCTATCAACATTCCCCTGGAGCAGGTGGAACTGCGGACAGCCGATCTGGAGACCCACGCGCCGGTAGTGCTGGTGTGCCAGGGTGGAACGCGTGCGCGTCTGGCCGCGGGCTTGCTGGGGTTTGTTGGAGTTTTGCTCGCAGTCACCGTGTCGCAGTGGTGGCTGATCCTGCCGGGATTTGTTGGCGGCGGCTTCGTCTTTGCAGGTTGCACGGGATTTTGCCCCATGGGCGAAGTGCTGGCTCGGCTGCCCTGGAACCGTCCGCGACGCGGCACGCATTGATCAGCACAGATAAGCAGTTAGTTATGTGACATGAAGTGAAATTAGACGGATGTAGAAAGGGAGAAACCATGGAAGTCAATCTGAAGCTACTGGGAGATGTAAAGTTTGAAGTTTTGGCGCGGAACCACACCCTGGTCTGTGACCAGCCCACGGAAGGTGGTGGAAGCGATGAAGGCATGACGCCGCCTGAGCTCCTTCTGGCGTCCCTGTGTACTTGCGCGGCCTATTACGCCGCAGCCTTCCTAAGGAAGCGGGGATTGCCGCGCGAAGGCGTCGAGGTGCGCGTGTCTGCCGGCAAGGCTGGACCTCCGGCGCGTCTTGACAACTTCGTCATCGAAGTCAAAGTCCCATTGGCGCTCAGTGAAGAGGACCGAGTCGGCATGGACCAGGCGGTCCACCATTGTCTCATTCACAACACGCTGCTCCATCCACCCGCGATCCAGATCGAATTGCATTCGCCCGCCGCGGTCTGAGCCTTGCTGGGAGTGCCGCAACAGGGAGCGGGCTGTGACTGTTTCAACGCGACGCTTTACCGGAGCGGAGCGCGACGGTACAATCTCAAAAGGAACGCCGAAGTAGCTCAGTTGGTAGAGCAGCTGATTCGTAATCAGCAGGTCGCCGGTTCAAGTCCGGCCTTCGGCTCCATATTAAGTGCAATAATCACAGCCAGTTACAGATAGAAAAGCCTCTCGGGAATGAGAGGCTTTTTGCATTGGTGTCTGCAGTTTCAAATGTTGTGTCTACTCCGCTCTCGCCTTGCGAATGATCTCCACATAATCTTTAGCTGTTTGCGTAACCATCTCCGGTTTCCCTTCGGCGATTGCTTTTGAGTTGACGAGATCAGACCCTACGCCCAGCGCGAACGCGCCCGCGGACAGGAACTCCGCCGCCGTAGACAACGAGACTCCCCCCGTGGGAATCAGCTCGATTTGCGGCAGTGGCCCCTTCAACGCCTTCAGATACGCTGCCCCTCCCACCGCGCTGCATGGAAATACCTTCACCACATCCGCCCCGGCTTCCCATGCAGTGACAATCTCTGTCGGCGTGAGCGTGCCCGGAATCACAGCCACGCCGTAGCGGTGGCACATTTCAATGGTCTTCAAATTGAGAGCCGGGCTCACAATGAATTGCGCTCCGGCCAGTATGCAAGCGCGTGCGGTTTCAGCATCCAGAACTGTGCCGGCTCCAATAAGAATGTGGTCTCCAGCTTTCCGTATCAGCGAGCGCATTACTTCGACCGCATCGGGAACCGTCATCGTGACTTCGAGCGTCGCAATTCCACCGGCCTCAATCGCC
>JBAPYY010000421.1:0-7273 GCA_049284975.1 Occallatibacter sp. | reverse complement strand
GGTCAGGGCACTACGCCACCGGCAAAGCAGCCGGAAAAGTGAGGGGTCAATCCTCTAGCCGCTGAAGTGATGAGAGGGTAAGTGTTAATGAAATGGTAATTGCCGGGTTGCCGGTCGAATGTCCGCTACTCTAAAAATTTTTGTCCTGTTCACCTCTACCAAGTGAACAGCCTCTTTCGGAAGGTGGGCACACCCAACTTGGGATTGACTGCAATCTCGATCTGGATACTCGCTCCGGTCCCGCCGACAGTGCTAGCCGTTTCATCCTCTCTGACCGATTCCCCTGTGGTCTTAATAAATGACTTCGAAAAGACGATGTCCCCGGCCTGGCTGAGAGTCCAGCTTCCCTGTGCATGTTTCGCGATCCCACCATGGGTGACCGTTTGCTCGAAGGTGTGGTCTGGCTTGAGGTTCAGAGTCGCCGGCACCCCCTCCTCATCCCCAGCGTAGGTGCCGGACGCGGTTTCGCCAGCCACTGATGTGACCTTGCCGTACCACTCGATATCATAGGTTGATAGGGTAATCGAGCCGGGGAATAGTCCGAACAGTTTATTGAGGTCGCCATAGGCCAAGCAATTCGCCCCGAGTTCTTGCCCCCTGACTACCAGGAACCCCTTGGAGAACGCGAGACCGCCGAAAGAACTTACGTGGCGCCAGGTTCCCTCGGCATGTTGAATGTTCCCCGAGCGGTTAAGCACCTGTTGGAAGCTGTGGTCGGGTTTGAGAATTAGTGTGGATGTCTCGCCGTTTTGGGCGAGATAGTAAGTGCCCGATGTGACGCCATCACTATAGTCAGAGGCAACGGAATACCAAAGTCCAAAGCAAAGCCAGCATAGGATCACGACGCCCACCACGCTCAACAGGCCGAGGAAACCACGCGCTCGTCCAGAGTTCCTCATTGAAGCCACCTTCTTGAGAATAGGTTACACAAATACATTCGGTTACGCCCGGCCCGATCGAATTGTCACCAATTCGTCAGTAACCGTTTAGTTAGTGGATCTATGGCGGCTGAGATAGATCAATCCAGTGAATTGCAAATCTCGCCCAAAAACTCGAGCTGCAGCCAAAAAATCAGAGTTTTGGACAACGCCTCCCTGAGAAACTAAAGACATCCAGAACTGAAAAATGGCGAGCGTTGGCCACCGCTTCCGCATCTAGTTATCAGGAGTCAGCCGCGATGAAGAGGTTGCTTGCCTTTTGCCTGCTGGGTTGTGCCGCTTTGCAAGCGCAGCAGCCGCCCGCGGCCACAGAATTGCCAGGCAGTCCCTTCTTCATCAAGAAAACTTGGATCATCGGCGGCGCAGGCAATTGGGACTATCTTACGATGGACCCGGTGGCCCAGCGTCTCTATATAGCCCACGGCGCCCAGGTACAGGTGGTGGACGTGGAGACGGGACAAGTTGCCGGGGTGATCTCCGGCCTGCGCGAGGCTCACGACATTGCTCTCGACGACACCGGGCAGTTTGGCTACATCAGCGATGGGCCAGCCGGCCAGGTGAAGGTCTTTGACCGGCGCACGCTCGCCGTGGTGGCTTCCATCCTCACCGGCCCAGCTCCACGCGCTCTCGTTTATGAACCGCAGAACAGGCTGCTGTTTGCCGTCTGCGCCAATCCTTTCGCAGAGAACCCGCCGGCCGGCAAACAGCGAAGAACGCCATCCAATGCATCCGCCCGCACGCCTGCACCGAATGCACCCCCAGGAACAGCGGCCCCAACAACTGCAGCCCAGGAGCAGATCAAGTCTTCGATTACGGTGATCGATGCAGAGACGCGTCAGAAGCTGGGCGTCATCCTGATGCCGGGCAGGCTCGGATTTGCCGAGGCCGATGGCCATGGCCAGGTGTTCTTCAACATCGTAAGCCGCAATCAGATTGCCCGGCTCGACGCGCAGTCAATCGCTGCGCTGCTCGGCAGGCGTGCCGCCAGAACCGCAGCCGCGCAGACAGTGTTGGATTGGAGTCGCGAGTCCCAACTGCCCAATTCCGCCGAGAACCATATGCGCACGTTTTCCGTTGGGCCCGACTGCCACGAACTCAGCGCCCTGGCCGTCGATGGCGTCCACACGAGGCTCTTTGCCGCCTGCGGAAATATGAAAATGCTGGTGCTGAATGGCGACACGGGCGAGCAGATTGCTTCGTTACCAATTGGCCCCGGCACAGAGTCCATCGGTTACGACGCGGACCGGGGGCTGATCTACACCGCTAACGGAGGCGCTCAGGGAACCTTAACGATCATTCGTCAGGATGTCACCGACACGTACTCCGAAATTCAAAACCTGGCCACTCGTCAGCGAGCTCGGACCCTGGCAGTGAATCCGGCGACAGGCCAGGTCTATCTTGTTACCGATCTTGTTGGAGTGAAGCTGGATCAACCGGGGGGTATCGGCACGCTCGAAACGCAATCGGTGAAGGGCAGTTTCCAGGTGCTTGTGATTGGGAATTGAGGAAACGGACGCTCGCTCGGAGTTGGCGGCCATTTTCACCTTTAACATCCATGGCCGCGCGCTCCATCGTCGCGACTCTTGTTCTTGCACCATCGGGGCCCCGATCGACAGGTCTTCGTCGTTGGAGTGACTCAATGGTGAGATACCACGATCCCATCTCTCATTCCGGCACTACGTGGCCCGAAGGGCGGTCGGCCCCACCGCAGGTGGTTAAGATAGAACCATGAGTCTCAAAGGAAAGATTGTTTTCGTTACCGGGGCCTCGGCCGGCATCGGCGCGGCCACTGCGCTGGCTTTCGCCGCCGAGGGCGCGCGTCTTTTGCTGGCCGCTCGCCGCGCCGATAAGCTGGCTGATGTAGCTGCCGCCGCCCTCCAGCGTGGCGCTGAGGCGGTTCACACTTTCAGCCTTGATGTGCGCGACCGCAACGCTGTCGCAAAAGCCATTGCAGGCCTGCCCGCCGAGTGGGCCGCCATCGACGTGCTGGTCAATAACGCCGGCCTCAGCCGCGGCCTTGAAAAGCTCTACCAGGGAAAGATTGAAGACTGGGAAGAGATGATTGACACCAACGTGAAGGGACTGCTCTACGTCACTCGCGCCGTGGTGCCGGGGATGGTGGAGCGGGGCCGCGGCCACGTGGTCAACCTGGGCTCGGTGGCGGGAGAGATGACCTACCCCAACGGAGCGGTCTATTGCGCCAGCAAAGCAGCCGAGCGGGCCATCAACGACGGTCTGAGGGAAGACGTTCTGGGCACGCCGATTCGCGTCACCAGCGTCGATCCCGGCATGGTAGAAACCGACTTCAGCCTGGTGCGCTTCCACGGCGATGCCGAACGGGCGGCCAAGGTCTACAAGGGCGTGAAGCCGTTGGTTGCGGAAGATATTGCCGATGTCATCGTATGGACAGTGAGCCGGCCCGGGCACGTGAATATTGCGCGCGTGGTGCTGACGCCGGTACAACAAGCCAATGCCCTGCTCTTTCACCGCGAGGCGTAGTCAGCCACGCGGGGAAAGCCGTAGCTGCGCTCAATAAGCGGAATCTCAGCCAAGATCCGCGATCTGCTTCTCCACCTGGGCCAGAGCGGCTTCCAGGGCGGCGCGCCGCGCCGGGTGAGAGGTCCTTTGAGAAAGGATGTTCTCTCGTTGTAAATCTAGCGCCTGTCTTTCGCGCGCTCGAACGGTGCGCACGTGTTCGGCCAGCCGTTTGGCCTCTTCATTCACAAAGCCGTCTGCGGGCGCAACCTCATGTTCTTGCAAGGCACTTGCCATCTGCTCCTCCACGGATTTACTTTCCCATCCACGAGCCATATCTTCATTCTATGGGACGATAGCTATGCTTCGTCCCGCTTCGTGGCGCGATTCGCGCTCGATGCGCCGGAGGATTACCCATGCACGCCTGGCAGATTTCGTCGTTTGGCATTGATTCCTTGGAGTTTGTCGAGCGCCCCGTTCCCCAACCTGGCCCCGGCGAAGTTTTGGTCCGCATTCACGCCGTTTCCATCAATTACCGCGATCTGATGATGGTAAAAGGGCTCTACAACCCCAAAATGAAGCTGCCGCGCATTCCCTGCTCCGACGGCGCAGGTGAGGTAACCGCCGTAGGCGAGGGCGTGACGCAATGGAAAAAGGGCGACCGTGTAGCCGGCGCCTTCATGCAGAATTGGCTTGACGGCCCGCCCACCGCGGCCAAAGTCAAGGGTGCGCTGGGAGGCGACATCGACGGCATGCTCACCGAGTACAGGTGCCTCAAGGAGACCGGCCTGGTGGCCCTCCCCGCTCATCTCAGCTTTGCTGAGGCCGCCACGCTGCCCTGTGCTGCCGTCACCGCCTGGAACGCGCTGGCCGCCGGCAACCTGAAGCCGGGAGCGACAGTCTTGATCCTGGGCACCGGCGGCGTCTCCATCTTTGCTTTGCAGTTGGCCAAGCTGATGAGCGCGCGCGTGTTGGGCATCTCCGGTTCCGCCGACAAACTGGAACGCGCCCGCTCACTCGGCCTGGACGCGGGCCTCAATTACCGGGAAAACCCCGCCTGGGAGCGCTGGGCAATGGACCAAACCAGCGGAGAAGGCGTTGACCTCGTGGTCGAGGTGGGCGGCATCGGCACGCTTCCCCGCTCCCTTGGCGCCATTCGCATGGGCGGCGTCATCGCCCAGATTGGCGTGCTTGCCGGCGCTGCTGAATCGCTGCCTCTGCCACTCATCCTTCACAAACAGGCTCGCATCCAGGGCATCTACGTCGGTTCACGCAAGGATTTCGAGGAGGTGAACAAGGTCATTTCCTTCGCCGTCTTGCGCCCCGTCATCGAGAGTTTCCCTTGGTCTCAGGCCCCGCATGTTCTAGCCCGCATGGAGTCAGCCTCGCACTTCGGCAAGTTGGTGCTGACTGTGGAGTGAAGACCGGCTGATTGCTGTTTCCCAAACCAGCGTCACTCGCAATTGCCCCTTAGATCGACGAGGAAAATATAGCTTGACTTTTTTCGTTCAGTTCGCATAATCCATTAGCAGTGGCATCGAAGGAATCCGGCCATTCACTTTCCCCGTTTTCATAAGCCCGATTACTTTTCAGGTGTCCTCGGCCAGGCACTCAGTCAGATGTTCGGATACGGTCCCTTGTTAATGCATTCGGTCGCGAAAGCGGCTGGATGCAGTCGTCTTTTTGCGCGCGCTACTCCCCGGTTTTATGGCATCGCAGGAAACCTTCTGCCAAAGCTGCGCAAACCGTCGCCATTATGAACGACATCGTCTCTCTTATGTACCGTCTTCAGAAGTAAGACTGCCTGAGACTGGTCGCGGGGACAATGGGAGGAGTTATGAGGTCTCGCAGTTTTGCGTCTTTCATGTTGGTTGCGGTTTGCGTGCTCAATGTACATCTTGTTCCTGCTTTTGGTCAGGGTTCTTCCGCTGGAACCTCGGACAAGCAGGAGGAGGCAAAGGCTCTGCTCGCATGTGCGCAGATGGTGGTTGACCAACTAAAGGAACTAAAGATTCCGGATTCGCGGGGGCTGCGATTTCAAGGCAAGGTCTCTGAAGCCACAGCATTATGCCGGGGCGGCGCACAGGCGCTCCAGTTTCGCGGAACTCCGTGGGTCGATTGGACCAATTATTGGGGCACCGGTGACATGACCTCCCTGCCGACGGGCTTCGTCTCGAAGAAGCTGCCCGCCAATCGCGGTGTTGTTGGAGCTCTGGAAGATCTGGAACTGCAGAGAGTCGGGCTAATAAAATTCAATCTCTTCGATAACGCAGGAACTTACTCTGAATTCGTACAGGGCAACAATGGAGTAGCCGGGCCTGCAATCAAAGTCTGGCCGGAGATGAGGCTTCAGCCCAGCAACCCAAATTACAAAGCAGTTGGCGGCGATGGGGAGCAGGTTTGCAAGGGCGACTTGATCCGCTGGCGGACAGTAACGGGAATCTGCAATGACATCCTGAATCCAGCGATGGGTTCATCGGGCATGTTGTTTGCGCGAAATGTGGAGTTCGAAACTTCATTCCCGGATTTGGGGCTGGACCAACTAACACGGAATCGCCACGGAAATCGTCTGTCGCTGTTGGAGCCTGATCCCCAGGTCATCAGCCGTCGCCTCTTCACGCGAATCCAATCGAGTCCCGATAAGTGCCAGGCCGGTTATGGCCTGCCAAACGATTCGAAAGACGCTAACTGCGATTACCAGAAAGCGCCCTTCTTTAATGTGCTTGCGGCGTACTGGATCCAGTTCATGACACACGACTGGTTTTCGCATCTCGAAGAAGGGCACAATGCAGCGGAGTATATGAAGGTTGGATGCGCGACAAAGCTTGTGAACAATGTCGAGGTGCCGCTCACCCCAGAAGACGTTGACAAGCTTGGTTGCCGCCCCGCTGACCTTATGGATAAAGGTTATGTTGCTCAAGATACCCCTCCGGGTACCTTTGAATCCGGCGGGCACACTTACCTTGATCGCTCACCCAAGACAATGACCAACACCAGCACGGCATGGTGGGATGCGTCACAGTTATACGGTTTTGATGACACCTCTCGTCAGCGAGTGAAGCGCGACCCATCGGATATGGCAAAACTGCTTCTGGTTCCGGTTGCGGGTCAGCCGGGGCCTGGATATCTGCCGATATTCGGACCAAATGACCCCATCAATCCCGAATGGGCTGGCCAGGAGGCGACGAGTTTTCCAGACAATTGGACGGTCGGTCTCAGTTTCCTGCACAACCTCTTCGCTCGCGAGCACAACTCATTTGTCGCGGAGTTCAGGCGCGTTGCTGCGATAACACCGGACGCAGACTGCGGGCTTCGCGATCCAGCAGAGCCTAAGAAAGTTATTCGTTATCGCGATGTAACTCCCGACGAGCTTTTCGAAATTGCTCGATTAGTTGTGGCGGCAGAGATCGCCAAGATCCATACCATCGAGTGGACGCCGCAATTGCTCTACAACGAACCTCTGTACCTGGGAATGAATGGCAACTGGAATGGACTTTTGGGCCAGAATGGCGGGCTGTTGTCGAAAGCCTTGAGCGATGTGGTAGTCAAGAACTTTGGCAAATCAAAGGATGCCGAGAAAGCTTCAACGTGGTATTCCGTATTCGCGTCGGGACCGGGAATCTTTGGCCTCGGCAGCAAGGTTCACGGATACGATATTACGAATCCGAAATACACCAACGGGGGCGTGAATCACTTCGGGTCGCCCTTCAATTTTCCTGAAGAATTCGTTTCGGTTTATCGCTTGCACCCGCTTGTGCCCGATCTGCTTGAGTATCGCGATTTGAAATCCGACCCGAACAAGATTGTCAAACGCATTCCTGTGGTTGAAACCTTTCAGGGAAAGGCGACTGCATTTACGC
>JBAPYY010000420.1:0-1742 GCA_049284975.1 Occallatibacter sp. | reverse complement strand
GTTCCATGGCCACGGCGTCGCGGCCTTCCACATTCACCGCGCGCGCCTGCACCATTGGTGTCTCATACACTTTTGTCGAGCCTTGAATCAGTTCCAGGCTGCTCAACAGATTTATAGCCGGCGTGGTTCCCTTGGGCGCGTCAACAGCGGCCTTTGCGCGCGCCGGAGAATAGATTTCGTAAAGCAGGTAAAGGTGCTGATCCTGGCGAAAGACGTGGCTGATATTCGGCACATACTCCTCTCCGCCGCGCACCAGGGGCGTCTCTTTTTTGCTCGGCTGACGCAGTGAGGAGAGCACGATAGAGCTAATTTTCAGCTGCGCTTTCTTCATCTCCGGCAGTGTAATGTCTGCTTCAAACGATCCCATTTGCCCGGTCTGATTTTCGCGCACCACAAATTTCAGGTGATACTTTCCCGGCGGCAGATTGAAGCTGGTGGTGTACTCGATATTTTTTTGCCGCGCCTGCAACGCCGGGTCCAGGTTGAGCTTGACCGTCTCTCTCGCGTGGCCGATGGGCCGCTTCGCCTCGTCGAGAACCTCGCCGATCACGTCCAGCGTGGCCTTGTCCTTGTCGCTGCCCTTTACAAACGGAATCTGCGACCCCGGCACAATCAGCGAAACCGGCACATAGAATCGATTTTCGCTGAGACGGAAATACATCGCGTCGAGATAGACGGCCATGTCCGTTGCGGGTAAGTCGCTGGCTAACTGCTCTTCCAGTTCGCGTTCGCGGTCCTCGTGCCCGGAATGTCGAAAATCCGCCGGCGCATAGTAGCCGGGCCTGTATTCGAGTTTGACTCCGGGCCGATTGATCTTGATGATCAGCTTGCGATAGCGGCCGTCGCGCGCCGGATTCGAGCTATGGAAGCCGATCGCATAATAGGCCGACGTGTCGCGCTGCACTTGTGCAAAAGCCGGAGCGAAATCATTGGAATCGAAAAACGCCTTGCCCCCGGTGTCCATCGAGAGCGTGCCCATCACTTCTTGCGTGGCGAAGTTCGCATTCATGCTGTTCAACAGCGCGCCTCCGCTGAAGGTTCCTGTTCCGCGCAAGCTGCCGGTCGAGGCGTCACCCGTGGATGTGATGGACTGCAAACCCCGTGTGTCCACGCTATAAATTGCCATGTTGGCGCGCACCGCCGCATTGATTGCCGTACGCAGTGAGGCTTCGTTCTCGATGCCGTCACGCTGAATGCCGCCCGAGAAATAAAGCAGCGATTTCTTCTCGGTAATCTTCTCGAGTGACTTTGCGACAGCCCTGAGCGCGAAAAGCTCACGGTCGGTATTCAGATCGTTGTACTCGCTCTCGTCGGGCGTGTAGCCGGTGGTGTCTTCCACCTGATTTGTGTTCGCGGTCGCGCCCAGCGCAAAGCCCTGACCTTCTGTGCCGTTGTAAATGCCCAGTTCGCTAATCAGCACATTCTTATCGGAGGTAAAATCCTGGTCCACTTTGAGCGTGTCGCCCAGCGAGACCAACGCTACCAGGTCGGCCGCCTGCATTTTGGTGTGCAGAAAGTCCTTCGCAGCCGCCACGCTGCGGTCAAGATCTTCCGGTTGCATCGAGGTCAGATCGAAAAACATCACAATCAACCGATGATTGCGCAGATCCTCGGGCCGGGCCACCAAGGCAGCTTTTGCTCCATTAGTGTTTACTCCCGAAGCCAACCCGCTGATAGTCGTTTCGTTGAGCGGCGCGGCCAACTCCACGCTCTCAAAGTCGAAGGTCGAGATCTGTTGTTGC
>JBAPYY010000419.1:0-15178 GCA_049284975.1 Occallatibacter sp. | reverse complement strand
TGGCTACACTCTCCATGCTTGGTGAGTGCCCAGGCGTAGATGCGATGATCTGGTATATCTCACCGCCGACACCGGTCGATGTCTTTACTTCGCCGAGAATTCGATCGCAGGTTTCCCGCAGAATCTTCGAAGTGAGACCGTGCGCCATGCGCGGCTTCGCAGACAAAATCGATCTCGGATAGACGAGTTCAGACATCGGCTGACCGAAGCGTACCTGACAGCCTAGATAGCGCTTGTAAAGATCGGCGTGGTCCGGAGCAGAATACGAAAGCGCAGCGCGAACAGGAAGGTAAGCGTCGTTTTCGACCACAGCTCTCAGGTGCGTCGACAGTTGGGTCAACTGCTGCTCCATGAGAAAACGCAGCAGCGAGTCGGGATGCGTGACCGTTCCATTCATCGGGAAAACCCACGATGCGTAATCGCCCTCTTCGCGCCACGACATGGAAAGAAGCGGTGTCGCGAGCCGATGGTACTTGACAGCCACTTGGAAGTACTCGCGAATCGTGGGACTGCATACCAGGGCAAACCCATACATTCCATATGCAGACAATGGAATTCGGCTGCCTGTCGAAAAAGGCGTCTCCGGGGTCTTCGATAACTGGAGAGCGTTGCTGCAAACCGTGATGTACTGGCGAACTGAGGTGAGAGTCTCAGGATTCGAAAGACTCTCAGGCGATAGGCCCGTGCCAGACAGGCTCGCATCAGGCGCAATACCCTGCTCCCCGAGAACTTCAACAAGCGCGGCTACTTTGTATGGCGCGTACCGTTTTTCGTTCCAAAGAGGTAATTCCATGACGACCGATCGCTGTCCGAATAGCACACTCTTATGTCCGAACCGAACCTGTGCAGCTAGATTATGCATCATTAGCATTCCGATTTGGAAGTAGTTCGTTTGCGAAATTTTTAGTGATCGCGAAAGACGCTCCCGAATGGCTTTGAGGGTTGCAGTGATCGGCGCAGAATTAATCGGCCATGGCATATTTGGATGGTTTGCCGCGGCGTTTGCAATGTAAAGACGGCCGTAAACGGCAGATTGTCCAGCACGGGCCGAATGACTCGTCGATCGCATACCTGCGTTTGAAAGAGGAGCGCAACAGGCCCTGGCCTGCTTTCAGCTCAGATCGGAATTGTATGTCGGAATTCGTTATTGTGGCAGCTAAGCGCACGGCAATTGGAGCGTTTCAAGGGACTTTAAAAGACACTTCGGCGGTTGACCTGGGCGTTGTTGCAACCAAAGCAATTTTAGCCGGACTTCCCGCCGAAGATATCGCGGACGTCATTGTCGGAAATGTTCTACAGGCGGGCAACGGCATGAATCCGGGCCGCCAAATCGCCCTTAAGTCCGGTCTTCCTGATCACGTGACTGGGCAGACAATCAATCGCGTTTGCGGCAGCGGTCTTCAGGCAGTCGTATCCGCCGTGCAAGGGCTGCAATGCGGAGATGGCAAGTTATACCTTGCCGGCGGCACTGAAAACATGTCGCGCGCGCCCCATTTTCTGCCGCAGGCGCGTGCGGGCTATCGATACGGCTCTGGCGAACTGGTCGACAGCATCCTGAGCGAGGGACTCACCGATCCCACTCTCTGCTATGCGATGGGTGTCACAGCGGAGAATCTTGCCGAGGAATGTGGAATCACTCGCGAAGAGCAGGATGCTTTTGCGCTCGAAAGCCAGACACGCGCAGCAAAGGCGATGAAGGATGGCGTCTTCACTTCGGAAATTGTTCCCGTCTCAATCAAAACCAGGAAAGGCATCGTCGAGTTCACGACCGATGAACACCCCCGCGCCGATTCCTCGCTGGAACTCCTGGCAAAATTGAAGCCGGCCTTCAAAACGAATGGGACGGTAACAGCAGGGAACTCCAGCGGCCTCAATGATGGCGCTGCGATGCTGGCCGTGACCTCTCGGGAATACGCCAAAAGTCATGGTCTACCTGTGCTGGCGCGCATTCTCTCCTATCGCGTCGCCGGCGTCGCCCCTTCAGTGATGGGACTCGGTCCAGCGGTTGCAGTGCCGATCGCTTTAAAAAAGGCCGGACTGACCACGAGCCAGATCGATCTCTTCGAATTGAACGAAGCCTTCGCTTCTCAATCGATTGCTGTTGTCCGCAAGCTCGCTCTTGACCCGGCCAGGGTCAACGTCAGCGGTGGAGCAATCGCGCTCGGACATCCGATTGGAGCTTCAGGCGCTCGCGTGCTCGTAACGCTGGTTCACTCCCTGAGGAGACTTGGGAAGCAATATGGTGTGGCCAGCCTTTGTATTGGCGGAGGCATGGGAATCGCAATCGTGATCTTGGCTGAATGAAAAGTTTATTGATCCGGCAACTAAATACTGTGCGGGTGCCCCATCCATTCCCGCGTTTTTTGCGGGAATGGGTGGGAAACAATGTCACTCTTTCCTTGCCGGATCAATCGTGGTTATGCGGTTACCGTGTGTGGAATTTCGACGCTGCCTGCTAAGCGCTGTTTGTAATTGTGGCAACGATGGGAACGCGGCGCGTTTATGTACTGGCAAAGTAAGACGATCGGGCACTGTGAATTTTAGCGGGACCCGAGAGAGGGCAAGAACGTGAATAAGGTGATCGACTCTCCGGATGCTGCGGTCGCAGATCTGCGGGATGGTATGACTGTCATGGTTGGCGGCTTCGGGCTATGCGGAATTCCCGAAAATCTGATTGCCGCGGCGATTCGAAAAGGCCTGAAGGGGCTTCACACGATCAGCTGCAACATGGGTGTCGATGGATCAGGAATGGGGCTGCTGCTTGAGGCCGGAATGATCGCATCGCACCTTGGAAGCTACGTGGGCGAAAATCGCTTGCTCGATAAACTCGTATTCGCTGGCGAACTGAATCTAACTGTGATTCCACAGGGCACAATGGCCGAGCGGATTCGCGCCGGCGGCGCTGGTATTCCGGCTTTCTATGTGCCCGTGGGAGCCGGTACCATCGTCGCTGAAGGTAAAGAGGCACGTGAGTTCGACGGGAAGTCCTATCTGATGGAGCGCGCTTTGCATGCTGACGTCTCGCTTATCAAGGCCTGGAAAGCAGACCGTCACGGCAATCTTGTCTACCGCAAGACGGCTCGCAACTTCAATCCCGTTATGGCGACCGCTGCAACACTCACAATTGCCGAAGTGGAAGAACTCGTTGAGCTGGGCCAGTTGGATCCGGATGAAATTGTGACTCCCGGCATTTACGTAGATCGGGTTGTGGTGGGACCGGAATTCAAAAAACCAATCGAGTCTCGCTTTATCAAGGAGTACGCGCAGCGATGACAACCAAAGACGCAGTATCACTGGAATCTCCTTTTACGTTAAGCGGCAAAACCGCCATAGTGACAGGGGGCGGACGAGGCATCGGAAGGGCTGTCGTACAAAAGCTCGCCTCAGCTGGCGCGAATGTGCTCGCTTGCGACCTGGATCAGCAAGCGCTGCAGGAGACGCGGTCCTCTGTTTACAATCCTGAACGCATCGCGCTGGCCTGCGGAGATCTGATGCAGCCCGCTCTTCCGCAGGACATTGTCAATGCCGCCCTCGAAGCCTTCGATTCAATCGACATCATCGTCAATTGCGCCGGTTTCAGTTGGGACAGCGTAATCCAGAAGACGTCTGACGAGCAGTTTCTGGCGATGTTGAATATTCACGTCCTGGCGCCGTTCCGTTTGATGCGCGCAGCCTCCGATTATCTTCGTGCAACCGCCAAACGCGAGATTGCCTGCGGCCAGCGCGTAATGCGCAAAGTCGTGAATATCACCTCTATTTCCGGGACTGATGGAAATCCTGGACAGGCCGGTTACTCCGCGGGTAAGGCAGGAGTCATTGGACTGACCAAGACGATGGCCAAAGAATGGGGACGCTACAACATCAATGTGAACGCGGTTGGCTTTGGTCTGATCCAGACTCGCATGACGCAACCGCTCAAGCCCGAAGGAAAAATCAATATGGGCGGCAGAGATATTCCGATCGGCGTCCAGCCGGCGATGCTCGATACCATCGCAGCCGCGTGTCCGCTGGGACGCATCGGAACTCCCGAAGAAGCCGCAGGCGCTGTGCTCTTTTTCTGCTCTCCGTTATCGGACTACGTCACCGGCGAAGTGCTGATCTGCAGCGGTGGTTATCATTTTTGATGCGACAGCCCTGTCGCGCTTAAGGTTCTGTCCCGGACGACGAATACCGGGAGGAGGAATATCAAGGTGAACGGTAAAGAGCTTATTGCACGGCGGATTGCCAGGGAACTGCGGGACGGCTTCTATGTCAACCTTGGCATCGGACTGCCCACCGCTATCGCGGCATACGTTCCTGCGGGAGTCGATGTTATTTTGCAAGCTGAGAATGGCATGTTAGGCATTGGACCTCCGCCGGCTGAGGATCTGGAAGATCCCGATCTGGTCAACGCGGGAAAACAGCCGGTGACAGCTCTTCCCGGTTCCAGTTTCTTTGGAACCGAGGTGTCTTTTGCCATGATCCGTGGCGGGCATATGGACATGAGCATATTGGGTGCAATGCAGGTCTCTTGTCGAGGTGACCTTGCGAACTGGATGATTCCGGGAAAGATGATGAAGGGTATGGGCGGAGCGATGGATCTTGTCGCTGGTGCCGCTCGTGTTCTCGTCGCAACGGAGCATAATGCCAAAGATGGAGCCTTCAAGATCGTCGAGCAATGTTCGTTGCCTCTTACAGGGAAACGCGTCGTTCATGACATCGTTACCGAACTGGGCTGGTTCCACGTTGCCCCCGAAGGACTTGTCATGCGGGAGATCGCTGAAGGCGTGACGAAAGATGCGGTGGAACAGCGCACGGGATGCCAGGTGCACTTTGCGGCAGATCTCCATCCCATGCTTCCGTACTAGAAACTGTTCATAACCGGCTTTGTGTCAGGGCACGACTTTAAAGCCTGCCCTGAGCAAGGTCGAAGGGTGCCGAAAAACGCCCAAAAACAATGGGCTTTAGCCCCTGAGGGTCGGCCGATCCGGTTATGAAACAGCTCCTGGTCAAAGGCAAATAAATATTGAATGGAGCCACGGCCAGTTTCCCTGGGGACTCGCAGAGTTGGACGAGACTCAAGTCGGATCGAACTGCTGTTCTGACCGCGGGCGGGGTGTCGTTTTCTGCGCACGGCAAGTGTGCCAATTGCAATTAGTCTCAGCAGGGGGGGTCGCCCCGCGTCTTTGTGATTGGATTGTGCCTGAAAATGTCCTCTCTAGCGAAGTGTGCTAGTCTGGCAGCGTGCCAGCGGTTTCCCAGCCTGAAAAGACCAAAATTCGACGACACTCATCAGTAGTGCGCGTGACCCATTGGCTCACGTTCATCGCCTTCATTGCGTTGCTCGTTACCGGCTGCGAGATCCTCATCTCGCACCCGCGGTTCTACTGGGGCGAAGTGGGAAATGTGAACACTCGCCCGCTGTTCGTCATTCCCATCCCAGCTTCACGCGACACGGTCCCTACGGGTTACGGCTATGTGATGCCCGATCAGAACGGCTGGAGCAGGCTTTTGCATTTTGAAGCTGCATGGGTCCTTGTACTTGTTGGCCTTGCGTATGGAATCTACAGCCTATGGAGCGGGCATTTCCGCAGGAATTTGATTCCGGCGCGAAGAGATTGGACGTGGCGCGCCTACAGGGATCGCATCGCAAAATATTTGCACCGCGAGCGACCCGATCGTGCGGAAAGAAACACCTATAACGTTTTGCAGCGGACTGCATATCTAGTCGTGATCCTGGTGCTGTTCCCGCTTATGATCTGGACAGGGCTGGCCATGTCGCCTTCGTTCACGTCTGTGTTTCCGGCCACGGCCGCGCTGCTCGGCGGGCGCCAATCCGCGCGCACCATTCACTTCTTTGTCACGTGGCTACTACTGATCTTCCTCTTCGTCCACGTCACGATGATTGCTCTATCGGGGTTCTGGAGGCGCCTGCGGGCCATGATTACGGGTTATACGCGCGATTACGAGGAGGCCCAATGAATCCGATCTCACGGCGCAAACTGATCTATGGAGGCGCTGCCGCGGCGGCGAGTATTGGAGGATTGGCTGTGGCAGATCGCCTGGCAACTCGTTACGGACTGATTCCACCAGATGGTGGCGGAATTTTTGGACCCGGCGAGACACTGACTTATGCCTGCCAGCGGCTGCTGACCGCGCGTACGCCGGCGCGAGAGTTTCCGCGCAGCATGATCTCGAAGAACCCGTTTGCAAATGAAGTAGCGCCGCCCACGGAAGAGTTCAAACGATTGCAGGCCGGAGGGTTCAGAGATTGGCGGTTGGTAGTTGACGGCACAGTGGCGAGGACGATGTCGCTGTCGCTCGCCGATCTAAAAACTCTGCCGATTCAGAGCCAGATCACCGAGGTCGCATGCGAGGAAGGCTGGTCCTATATTGCCGAATGGATTGGCACGCCGCTATCCGGAGTTCTGCGCGAAGCGGGTGTGCTCCCTGGGTCGCGCTATGTGGTCTATTACGCCATCGAAAAGGGCTTGTGGGAGAGCATCGACATGGCTGACGCAATGCACCCTCACACGTTCCTGACCATGGGGATGAATGATGGCGATCTTCCCGTGCCGTTCGGCGGCCCGTTGCGCCTGCGCCTACCTCGCCAGCTTGGTTACAAGAGCTTGAAATACCTCACGCATATCACAGTGACGGACGACATCAAGAAATTCGGCAGCGGCAAGGGCTCCATCGATCCCGATTACGGATACTCCTGGTACGCGGGCATCTGAACAGCGCGATTTGCTGATCTTCAGGCTCTCGAAGCCGTTCTGGCCCACCCGCCCCGCATCACTATGATGAAGTTAGAGCGTTTTCGGTTCAAGTGTTAACAAAACTTTGGGTGCCCCATCCATTGTGCGTTCTTTGCACAATGGGTGGGAGACCACAGAGCTTTGTTTTGATCGTAAACAGTTAAGCCGAAATCGCTGTAGCGCCTGCTCTCGATGCCAGCCACCGACAACCCAACCCGCGCCCTGCCCACGCTCCACGAGTTCTTCTCTCCCGGCGGCATTCTCGCGCGCTCGTCTTTGCCCTATGAGTACCGCCCCGGCCAATTGCAGATGGCCAAAGCCGTCGAGCGCGCCCTCGAAGAGCGCCGGCATCTCATCGTCGAGGCCGGCACTGGCACCGGCAAGACCCTCGCCTATCTGCTCCCCGCGCTGCGCACCGGCCAGCGCATTATCGTCTCCACGGGAACCAAGGCCCTCCAGGATCAGCTCTACTTCCGCGACGTTCCCTTCCTCGAAACCCTTATCGGAGACCTGCGCGTCTGTTACATGAAGGGACGCGCCAACTATCTCTGCCGCCACAAGTTGGTCACCCTGCGCAATCAACCTATTCTCAGCGGCCTCGAAGAAATCGATCAGTACCGCCAGATCTCCGAGTGGGAGAAGACCACTGAAACCGGCGACCGCGCCGAGATTGACGGCCTGCCCGAGTCGAGCGCTCTTTGGCAAAAGCTCGATGCCCGCTCCGAAGCCTGTCTCGGCACCACCTGCCCGGATTACCGCCGCTGCTTTATCACCGAGATGCGCCGCAAAGCTCTCGAATCCGACATCATCATCGTCAACCACCACCTCTTCTTCGCCGACCTATCCGTCAAGCGCGATGCCACCGGAGCGCCCGATGCCGGAGTTCTGCCCGAAGCCGCGGCCGTGGTCTTTGACGAGGCACACGAGTTGGAAGATGTGGCTTCGAGTTACTTCGGCCTCTCGGTCAGCAATCTCCGCTTTGAGGAACTCGCTCGCGACACCGACGCCCAGCTGCGCGGCAAACCGGGCGCTGACAGCCTGCCTGCCCTCACTCAGCAACTCCGCGACCGCGCCCGTATCTTCTTTGCCGCCCTGCCTATGCCCGCCGACGGACGTCAGCCCTTCACTGAGCGCGAGCAATTCCTCGAAACCTCCGGCGACCTTTATCTCGCCGTCCGCACCATCTTGCAGCGCATCGAACTCGAACTAGACGCGCTCACCGGCATCGACGAGTCGCCAGGACTCCGCAAGCGTGTCGTCCGCCTCCGCTCGGAGTTCGAATTCCTCCTCGAATCGAATGCCAGCAACATGGTCTATTGGATGGAGCGCCGCATCTCCGGCTTCGGTGAAAGAGGCGGCGCTTTGAAAGGGCACGACTTTAGTCGTGCCGCAAGCGGCAACAAAACAGGCCGGGCTTTAGCCCCTGAGGGACGTTACTCGCCAACCCGCGGTGCTTCACGCACCACATTCCTGCAAGCCACGCCCATCGACGTTTCCGAGCTGCTGAACGAACTAGTCTTCGAGCAGATTCCCACCGTCGTACTCACATCCGCCACGCTCACCGTGCGGGGCGGCTTCGAGCACATCCGCAAGCGCCTCGGCCTCAGTGAAGCTCGCGAGTTAGTCGTGCCTTCGCATTTCAAGTACGGTGAACAGGCCCTGCTCTATCTGCCGCCCGAGATGCCCGACCCGCGCGATCCTGAATTTCCCGAGGCTGCCGCGCGTTGCATTCAGCGCGTGCTTGAAATCTCCCATGGCCGCGCTTTTTGCCTCTTCACCAGTTATGCGCAGATGCGCGTTCTGTATGAGCGCCTGTTGCCGGTTCTGGATTTTCCCATCTTTCTCCACGGCACCGCCCCGCGCAAAGCTCTTCTTGAGCAGTTCCGCTCCACGCCCAACGCAGTCCTCTTCGGCACTTCGAGCTTCTGGCAAGGCGTTGACGTGCAGGGCGAAGCCCTCAGTTGCGTCATCATCGATCGCCTGCCCTTCGCGGTTCCCAACGACCCCGTCGTCCAGGCACGCATGAAGGCCATTGAAGAAGCCGGCGGAAAACCCTTCACCGACTACCAGGTTCCCTCCGCCGTTCTCACCCTCAAGCAAGGCTTCGGCCGCTTGATTCGCTCGCTCGAAGACCGCGGCGTCCTCGTCCTCCTCGACCCTCGCGTCACCCGCCAGCGCTACGGCCAGACCTTCCTCGCCAGCCTCCCGCCCTACCGCATGACCGCAACCATCACGGATGTCGAAGCGTTTTTCGAGTCTGAGAACACTGATGAGATTTAGAATCGAACCTGCCGCATTTGGCTTCTCATGTCCCGCAACTTCTACATCCTCGCTGCCACATTGCTCTTCTTCGCGCTGCTCTCCGCGGCGATGTCGCTCCTGCCTTCGAGCTTTCAGCCCGGTCTGCCGGCCAACGCGTCTCTGTGGCGAACGGGATCGCTCTTTCTGTTGCTTGCGGGCCTGGCCGCCGCGCTCGTTGGCGTCCTCAGTCATCTATTCGAACAGGTTGACCGCCGCAGCGAAGAGGCTCGGCTTGTCCGTCGGCGCAGGCTCCGCGACGGCGGAAAGGGTCATTAGAACCGTTTGAATGACGCGGCCCTGTGTCAGGGCACGACTTCAGTCGTGCCGCAAAGGCCATTAACAAAATGCGCGGGCTTCAGCCCCTGAGGAACTTTCCCTCGTTGACTGAAATGCGTCTATCCAGTCAGCGGCCAAACTGGCGACAGACTAAAATAGAAATCAGGGACGCTTCCCCGCACAGAATCGAGCAGACGCCAATGTTTGAAGTTACCGTGGAGTCCGGTTTTTCCTCCGGACACTTCCTTCGCAACTACAAGGGCAAGTGCGAAAACCCGCACGGCCACAACTACAAGGTCCGCGTCACCCTCGCCGGAGCGGAGCTGGACCCTGCCGGCCTTCTGCTTGATTTCAAGCTGCTCAAACAGGTTCTGCGCCCAGTCGTCGAACGCATTGACCATCAGATGCTTAACGACCTCGAACCGTTCACCGTGTTGAACCCTTCGGCCGAAAACATCGCCAAATATTTCTACGATCAAACCAACGAGCAGCTCGCTGCCATGACCCAGGGCCGTGTGCGCGTCAAAGATCTGACCATCTGGGAGACGGATACCTGCACGGCTACTTATTACGAGTAGACGCTCCCTCGCTTATTTCCCTCCGTTCAGTTCGCCGGGCTCGCCTTCGACTTCAGGTACTTGTCGAAGGGGATATCGAATTCAAACAGCTCTGTGCCATTAGCGTCGCGCAGAGTGACCAGGCGCAATTTGGCGCCTTCCAGCGGATGCTCCAGCGCCGAGACGTCATAAAACACAAAACCAGCTTTGGTCGAGTGTGGCGGGACCTCCAGAGCCCGGTACTCGAAAGAATCAAAATCCGCTTCGATATCCCGCATGCCGGGTCTGGACACAAACTTTGTGCCCGGCGTCGAACTGTCGTCGCCCTCGTGCACCTTGTGAGTGATTAACCGCTCCACATCCGTCGGCTGGGCAACCTGGATGCTATCGCCCGTAGCGGTGATAAAAGTTATCCGCGCTTCAAGCAGGCTAATTGGCCGGTCGCTGTTATTGGTCACAATGAGCCGGATTGGCATCACGCCGCTGCCAAGATAATCCACGCGAAAGATGGCCTCCTTCTCGCGCGCGTCGTAAGGTTCGGCCGCAATGGCGACCTTCTCGTCCTCGTGTACATCCGCAGCCGGAAACGTCGTTGCCGGCTGAACTGGCGGCGGGGCATGGCTGTTCGCCATAGCTGGCACTGCCAGCAAAAGCAGGAATTGCGGAACAGCTTTCAAGGGAATCATTGTGCTTGACTTTACCACTAAATGAGGCCTGTATCATTTGATAATTAGCAATGGAAAGGCAAATCTTGTAAGTCGATGATTCTGTTTATCTACAATTTGGCCTTGCTCGCAGTGCTGATTGTGGGCGCGCCATGGTGGCTCTTCCGCATGGCCACTACGCAAAAATACCGCGAAGGCCTGCTCGAACGCCTCGGATTTGTTCCATCCCGCCTTAGTCGCGCTGCAACCGAATCTGCTCGTCAATGTCCCATTATCTGGGTCCACGCCGTCTCGGTCGGCGAGGTATTGGCAGTCAGCCGGCTGGTCAACTCGCTCGACGCCGAGCTGCCCCAATACCTCGTTGTCATCTCCACCACCACTCGCACCGGTCAAGTTCTCGCCCGTGAGCGCTTTGGAGCCAGTCGCGTATTCTATTGCCCGCTCGACCTGCCCTGGGCGGTTCGCGCCTGGCTGAATGCTTTGCGCCCGCGCCTCGTTGTTCTTGCCGAAACCGAGTTTTGGCCTAATCTGCTCAGCAGTTGTTACCGCCGCAAAATCCCCGTGGCCGTCGTTAATGCGCGCATCTCCGACCGTTCCTGGCCACGCTATCTGCGTCTCGGTATGTTGTGGAGACCGTTCCTGGAGCCACTCAGCCGCGTTCTCGCCCAAAGCCGCACCGATGCTGACCGGCTCAACGCCGTTGGCTGCCGCCCGCTGGCCGTCACTGTCGCAGGTAATCTCAAATTCGATGTGCGCGCCGCCGAAGAGGCCGAGGCCACCCGCCTGCTGAAATCGCTGGCTGCCAATCTGCGCCTCGTCGTCGCGGGCAGCACCCTCGACGGAGAAGAAGCAGCGCTCATTGAAGCCTGGCCGCGCCTGCTCGAAGCCGATCCGAAACTGGCCATGATCCTTGCCGTTCGCCATCCAGAGCGCTTTGGCGCCGCGGCAGCGCTGCTCGACAAATCCGGCATACCGTGGGTGCGGCGTTCGGAATGGAACTCTCAGCCCGCTGGAACTCTGAAACCTCTTGCTCACGGTCAGATCGTCCTGCTCGACACCATCGGCGAACTTGCCTCGGTCTACTCGCTGGCTTCTGTCGCGTTCGTCGGCGGCAGCCTCGTTCCCGCTGGCGGTCATAACCCGCTTGAACCGGCTCAGTTCGGCGTTCCCATCGTTATGGGTCCTCACTACGCCAATTTCCGCGCCGTCACTGAAGATCTGCTCGCCCACCATGCTCTTCGCATTACCGACAAAGCGGACCTTGCCTCAACCTTGATCGACCTGCTGCGCAATTGGACGAAAGCCAATGCCATGGGCGCTCGCGCCAAACAGGTCTTCTCCAGCCATGCGGGAGCAACCGCACGCTGCATGAACGCGCTCGCTGAGCTCCTCTCGGCGCATGATAATACTGAGCAGAGCTCATGAAAGACACTTTCTCCGCGCGCGGCTTGCTCTTCCCTCTGAATCCGCTCTATCGTTTGGCGCTCGCCTGGCGCGAGTTGCGGCTCCGTTCAGGGCTTGAGCCGGTCCGTCGCCTTCGGTTCCCGGTCGTCAGCATCGGCAACCTTTCCACGGGAGGTTCAGGCAAAACGCCGCTCGCCATCGCGCTCGCTAAAGCGCTCACCAGACGAGGCTTGCGCGTGGATGTGCTCAGCCGAGGCTATGGCCGCCAAAGCCAACTCGCCGTCCGCGTCAACCCCAATGGAACCGCCGAAGAGTTCGGTGACGAACCAATCCTCATTGCGCGCGACGCAGGTGTTCCGGTCTATGTTGCTCCCAAGCGTTACAACGCGGGCCAACTGGCCGAGGCCGACTCATTGCCGGATGGCGATGGTCAGGGTGCCCCATCCTCACCGGGTGCCCCATCCTCACCGGGTGCCCCATCCTCACCGGGTACCCCATCCTCGCCGGGTACCCCATCCTCGCCGGGTACCCCATCCTCGCCGGGTGCCCCATCCTTGCGCGCTCTTTGCGCAAGGGTGGGAAACCCCAATTCTCCACAGCCTTCTGTTCACGAAGAGAACCATCCGCCTATCGTTCACCTGCTCGACGACGGCTTTCAGCACCGCCAACTCTACCGCGATGTCGATATTCTGCTGCTCAATCGGCACGACTGGCTGGACTCCCTGCTCCCCGCAGGAAATCTGCGCGAGCCGCTGAGTGCCGTCCGCCGGGCCAGCGCCATCGCCATCCCAGCCGACGACCCTGAACTTGAGGACGACATACGCACATGGGGCTGGCATGGCCTGGTCCTGCGGTTGCGCCGCACCATGAGAACGCCCTCCGTAAACGGCCCCATAGCGGCCTTCTGTGGCATCGCCCGCCCCGAACAGTTCTTCGCCGGCCTTGAATCCTCCGGCCTCAAACTTGCCTTCCGGCAGGCCTTCCCCGACCATCACCGCTACACCGCTCTTGACCTCGACCACCTCGCAGCAGCCGCCCGCGACGCCAGCGCGACGGCGCTCATCACCACCGAAAAAGATCTGGTCCGCCTCGGGGCGCTGGCTCACATCGTCCCGGTATCCATACCGCTCTCCGCCGCTCGCTTGCGCATCGAGATTGAAAACCAGGACGCCGCCATCGACTGGCTCCTTGACCGGCTCGCGCCAGCCTCAGCTCAGCCGTGAGAAAATTAGAGCTTGCAGACCCATTCCAACTTTCGCTTGCTTGTGGTCCGTCTCGGCGCCATGGGAGACATTCTGCACGCCCTGCCCGCACTGACGGCGCTGCGCCAAACCCATCCCGATTGGACCATTGACTGGGTCGTCGAACCGCACTGGAGTGCGCTCCTGGCCGCCGATCAGCCGGAGACGCGAGACTCTGATAATCAGGTTTCCGGTTCGGCAATGTGTCAGGGTGCGGCTTCACAGGTTCCGAAGAAACTCGCAGAACGTGTTCTAAAAGGCCGCATTGTGTCAGGGCACGACTTTAGCCGTGCCGTAAATGCACCCAAACAACCGCGGGCTTTAGCCCCTGAGATCGAAAACCCCGCGCAACCTCTGATCGACCACCTTCACCTCGCCCCCACCAGGATATGGCGCAAAGCTCCGTTCAGCCGCCAAACTGTACATGAAATCAATACTTTACGGAAAGCAATGAAGGCCGCTGAGTACGACGCCGTCATCGATCTGCAAGGAGCAATCCGTTCTGCGGTCCTCGCGCGTCTCGCGGGCGGCAAGCGGCTCATCGGCGAGGCCGAACCGCGGGAGCGCTCCGCGCGCTGGCTGTTTTCCGAGCGCATCGCGACACATGGCAAGCACGTCATCGAGCAGGACATCGAGCTGGCCTCGGCTATCGCCGGCGATACACTCGCCCCCATGCCTCCCTTGCTGCCCATTGACCCTGCCGCCGAAGCCTGGGCTGACGAAATTCTTTCTTCAACCAGCCTCCAGTCCACTGTTCTCATCAACCCCGGCGCCGGATGGGGCGCAAAGCGTTGGCCTGTAGAGCGTTACGCCGCAGTGGCTCACTGCCTCATCGCCAGCGGCTGCCGCATTCTCATCAATGTCGGCCCCGGCGAGGAGCCACTCGCCGACGCCATTCTCCGTCAAACCGGCGGCGCTGCCACTCCGCTCGTCTGCTCGCTCGCCCAGCTCATTGCCGTCACTCGCCGCGTCAGTCTGGTCATTGCTGGTGACACCGGCCCGCTCCATCTGGCCTGCGCACTCTCTCGGCCTGTGGTGGGCATCTATGGTCCCACCGATCCCAGCCGTAACGGACCCTTCGGCACGCGTTTTGTCGTTTTGCGCAGCCCGGATAGCCGAAGCGACCACTCCCGCCATCTGGCTCCCGAGGCAGGTTTACTCACCATCCAGCCCGACGCAGTTCTGCGCGCTGCCAATGCATTGCTTTATCCTGAAACCGCTCTATGACTCAATTCCGGGTGCCCCACCCTAGCGACCTTTTTGTTTTTGTCGCTAGGGTGGGACAGCACAAAGATTGGCCGCCAGATAAACTGGGTGCCCCAGGTCCGGATTTTCGGACCTGGGAAATTATGAACCTTAATTGTCCCGCTCCATAGGAGAATCTCTGTTGCCTCTTCCAACTCAACCGCCGCCACCAGACTTCATTGCCCGTTGGCAGCGCGTTGCCCGGCGCGTCCGTGTTCCGCTCGGCTTTCTCGCTGCTGCGCTCTATCTATTTGAATTAATCCGCCGTGCACCCCAGCCAACCGCTGTGGCCTGGAGCCTGGCGCTTGTGCTTCCCGGTCTTTGGCTTCGCGCCTATGCCGCTGGATACGTCAAAAAGAATCGCGAATTGACTGTCACCGGACCCTACGCCCACACACGCAATCCGCTCTACCTCGGTTCCATGCTCATGGCCGCCGGCTTTGCCGTGGCTCTGCTCAGTTGGCCTGTGGCGCTCGTTCTCGCGATCGGTTTCGCCGCTATATACGTGCCCGTCATTGCTTCCGAAGAGCGCTTTCTACGTGCCACCTTTCCGGGCTTCGACGACTATTGCGGACAGGTCCCGCGCCTCATCCCGCGCCTTACTCCGGCTGCCCATCCCGGCGCTGAGGCGGGAAGTTTTTCGTTCCCCCTTTACATCCGGCACCGCGAGTACAATGCAGCTATAGGGGCTTTACTGCTTTATCTCAGCCTGCTCCTTCTGCGACCGCTGCTCGCCGCATGGGTTAGTCTCC
>JBAPYY010000418.1:0-6792 GCA_049284975.1 Occallatibacter sp. | reverse complement strand
CTTTCGCGGTCTCCTTTATCGCACTTATCATCTGCCTTCCATTCCTGCCATTGATTATTTTTGCGGTGCGCCTCTCTTCGCCAGGACCAATTTTTTTCAGCCAGACGCGCGTCGGGCAGCGCGGGCGTTTGTTCACCGCGTACAAGTTCCGCACCATGCGGCAAGACTCTGAAGCGAATGGAGCCGTGTGGGCGGCCAAGGACGACCCGCGCGTCACTCGGATTGGCAGGTATTTGCGCAATACCCGGCTCGACGAAATTCCGCAACTCTGGAACGTTCTTCGCGGAGATATGGCCTTTGTCGGTCCACGCCCGGAGCGCCCGGAATTCGTGCAATGGCTCAGCCATGAAATTCCCTTTTACGACCTTCGCCACATGATTCGCCCAGGGATTACTGGCTGGGCGCAGGTGCGCTACAGATACGGCGCAAGCTTGGAAGAAACCAAGCGGAAACTCGAATATGATCTTTATTACGTCAAGCACCAGTCGATTGGTCTCGATCTGCTGATCATGTTCGAGACAATTAAAACCATCATTCTGCGAAGGGGCGCGCAGTGAGGATTGTCTTCTGGTTGTCGATGATCGGCATCCTCTATACCTATGTGGGTTATCCCGTGCTGATGTGGGTGCTTGCTCGGCTGCGGCCACGGCCCTGGCATGTCAGCCCCATCTCTCCCAGTGTCAGTGTGGTGCTTGCGGTGCATAACGGCGCCGCGCTGCTCCCGCGCAAAATTGAGCATTTGCTTGGTCTTGACTACTCCGGGATCAAAGAGATCATCATCGTTTCAGACGGTTCGACCGATGGCACTGCGGAATTGCTGGCTCGTCAGCACCATCCGCGTCTCACCACTGTGTTTCTTTCTGAGCATGAAGGCAAGGCGGCTGCCGTCAATGCCGGAGTGGCGAAAGCCACAGCTGAATTGATTCTTTTCGTGGATATCCGGCCGGAGATTGCCCCAGGCGCGATTCAGCAACTGGTGAATAACTTCGCTGATCCAATGGTCGGTTGCGTAGCCGGCGAATTGATTCTGCGCACTGGTAGCCACGATGACGCTTCCGCGGCTGTCAGCGGGTTCTACTGGCGTTATGAAAAGTGGATCAGGACATGTGAGTCGATTTACGGTTCTCCGGTAGGCGTTTATGGGGGTTTCTACGCGATCCGCCGCGAGCTAGCCGTGCCGCAACCGGCTGGAATGATTCTCGATGATATGTTTCAGCCGCTTGCAATCATTCGCCAGGGTTATAGGTCTGTCCTTGATGCGCATGCTTACGTCTATGACATCTGGCCCCAAAAAATTGGAGAAGAGTTTCATCGCAAAGTGCGCACGCTGGCGGGGAACTTCCAGCTTTTCCGTCTTGCGCCCTGGACGCTTTCTCCGCGGAATCCAGTTTTCTTTCAGCTTATCTCGCATAAAGTCACGCGCCTTGTGGCGCCTTACCTTTTGGTTCTTTTGTTCATTTCCACATCGGCGCTCTCGGGCAGCTCGCTTATCTTCGCGGCATTTGCAGCACTTCAGATTTTCGGTTTGATTATCGCCATTGCTGGTCTGCGTTGCAGGATACCGGTGTTGAATCGCGTCGCGTCCCCTGCGAGCGCGGTGCTCATACTCGAAGCGGCCGCCGTTGCTGGGCTCTACAAATTTATTGTCACGCGCGGCCCGCTTTGGAAGATATGGACTTCTCGCGAGCAGGAGAAGCCGACTCCAACTGCTGAAACGGCGGATGCCACCTTGCAGAAGCCGTTCGCAACTACCGCGAGAAATGACCGGGTGTAGAATTCCTGTGAACGACTCAAATCGATGAGAGGAGCGTCAGTCCATTATGATCCGCTCGAAGTTACTGTACATCTCTATATTGGGAATCGGGGCCATCGCGGCAGGCTACGGTCTCCACAACCACTTAGTGGCCGTGAGGGCAGCGAAGCTGGACCATGTCGGCGGCACCGTCACTTACTTTCCGCCGGGCGCCATCTGGACACAAGACATAAGTCATGCGCCTCTTGATCCTCAGTCCTCCACAATTATCAATTGGCTTACAGATGCGGGCGGTTGGGGAACCGGAAACATGCGCGTTGATTTCAGCCTCAGGGTATTGCAGGCGGACGCTTCCACTCCACGAGTTCCTTTTCGCAAAGCTCCAGGGTTCGGCGCGGCGGATTCTGACGTAATCTCGACCATACCTCTTCCTGCCGGTGGCGGCTTGGAAGGGCAGACCGGATATCAGTGTCCAGCCGGTGGCGACTGTCACCTCATCGTAGTTGACCGCAGCCACGCGAAACTTTATGAGGTCTACCAGGCCAACTACGCGGATGGCACCCTTTCGGGAACCGGCGACGCGGTGTGGGACCTCAACCGCATTTATCCGCCTTCGGGGCGAGGAGATCAATGCTCCAGTACCGATGCGGCAGGCATGCCTCTCGCTCCACTGCTCTTTAGTGCCGACGAGCTTGCCGCTGGGCACATTGACCACGCCATTCGCTTTACTCTCCCCAACCCGAGAATTCGAGCGCACGTCTTTGTGCATCCAGCCACGCACGCAGGCGCTCCGCGCGGGCCCATTACTGCTCCGCCCATGGGTGCACGCTTCCGCCTCAAGGCCTCGTTTGATTTGTCGAAATTGACGCCTGCGGCACAGGTCGTTGCTAAGGCCATGCAGAAGTACGGCATGTTCCTGTCAGACGGCGGCAATATTGCACTAACCGCTCAGAACGACTTAGATACGAAAGCAAAGTACGCCGACATGGATTTTAATACTCGCGATCTGGTGGATCTGAAGGTGACGGATTTTGAAATTGTCAGCCTTGGAACTCCAATCCAATTGACCTATGACTGCGTGAGGAATCCGTAAAGCGAAGAGTCACTCTGACCAGCATCCATTCAGGTTCAGGAGGGACATGAAGCACACGAAATGGGGTTTCATCAACTCAACCCTCTTTTCGGGTTCGGTCGCCGAGCTGCTTCACCCTCCTGCCAGTCAAATTCCTTTTCTCGACGGCCTGCGATCAGCGGCCGTCCTTCTTGTGATCAGCGCTCACCTCAGCGCTAAGTTCGCAGCCGCATACGGCCCAAACCTCTATTCCAGGCTGCCTTTTGTCGCCAATGGATGGATCGGAGTCGATCTATTTTTCGTCCTGAGCGGCTTCTTTATCGGGGGTCAATTATGGAAAGAGCGTCGAGATAGCGGGTCCGTTGCGGTCGGTCGATTCATCCTGCGTCGCGGGCTCCGAATTTGGCCCTTGTATTTCTTTACTTTCTTCTGTGTTTTAATCTTTGCGCTCACAATAGGCCACTACGCAGCTACAAAGGAATATGGCTGGTCGGATCTCGTTTTCCTTACCAACTTCTACAACCACGGGATCGTGATGGGCAGTTGGTCGCTATGCATTGAGGAGCAGTTCTATATCGTTGCTCCTCTTATGCTCTATTTCACTTCTCGCCATGTGCGAACAATTCGAATGTACCGCCCCTGGTTGTGGGGGCTGTTGCTATTAATTCCAATTATCCGAGCTGTAATTTGGGTGCACGGCACCGGGCATTTCTTTCAACCCAGCGCCGAATTGTTCTCCCCAATCTATTTCGGCTCCATTACTCATTGCGATGGGCTTGTCATGGGGCTTATCATTTCGAATCTTTGGGTAACTCGTGAAAAGCCTGTTTCCAAATTCGCAACTCCCGGTATCTTGGTAGCGGTGGCCGCTGCGCTGATGATCGGTCTACGCGAATTGCAAAAAGGGATTTTCGATTTCTCTGGTCTTGCGCTGCTCTTTGGTTCCCTCGTTTGGTTTGGGATTCAGCGCAAGACGGCCATATTCAATTCGAGGATATTCTACTGGATATCCAGACTGTCCTACGGCATGTATCTGAATCATGAGTATATGTGCCCTTGGATCGTGAACTCGGTGCTGCCCCGGCTGCCATTCACTGCGCGCCTTCCGCTCTTAGCCAATCTCGTGGGTGTCGCGCTTATCGTGATGCTTTCGATTGCCGTGGCAATCGTAACCTTCTGCGGCGTGGAATACCCTTTCCTGCAAATAAGGAAGAGCGTATTGGGTCACCACAAGGATCGCCCTGCCTCTCTTCAGTCTGTTCCGCCGGATCACAGTTTCGGGAGCTAGCTTGAAGTCTTTGAGTAGCGGATGGAGAAGTGCGAATCCGATTGCCCCATGACGGCGCGAGAAAGCGCTAATCTGGAAGAGGAGTTTCCGCCTCAATCTGCGCAACGGCCAAGTGAATGAAAGTTGCGGGGTGAGAAGATAGAAGCAATCCGTGTGTTGGATATATTCCCTGCACCGGGAGATTGCCAGAAAGGGTTTTTAATGAACGCTCCTGCCGACTGCCAGCCGCTGCTTTCCATTGTTGTTCCGGCCTATAACGAAGAAGCTACGTTGCCAGCAATCGTCGCGCGCTTGCTTGCGGTTCCGAATGCCGGCGAAATTATTATTGTGGACGATTGTTCCACCGATGGAACGCCGGCAATCGCCGATCGGCTCGCCGCGGAGTACCCAAAGATCAAGGTGGCTCACCATTCAACGAACCACGGTAAGACAGAGGCTCTGAAGACAGGCTTTTCGCTGACCACCGGCCAAATCGTGATCGTTCAGGATGCCGATCTGGAATATGACCCCGCCGAAATCGGCGAGGTTATTGCGCCCATCGTAGAAGGCTACGCTGACGTAGTCTATGGTTCGCGCTTTCTGGTACGCAAGGCATCGCGCGTTTTGTACTTTTATCATTATCTCGGCAACAAGGCGCTGACTTTTCTTTCAAACCTGTGCACGAATATCAATATGACTGACGTTGAAACCTGTTACAAGGCGTTCCGCGGCGAGATTATTCGCAATATGACGATCATTAGCAGCGGGTTCGGCTTCGAGATTGAGGTCACCGCGAAAGTGGCGAAACTTGGCGTTGCTATCTACGAAGTGCCTATCTCCTATCACGGCAGGACTTACGAAGAGGGAAAGAAAATCGGAATGAAGGATGGCATCCTGGCGCTCTGGTATATCGTGCGATTCAACTTTCTCTGCAGTCTCGATAGTTCTTTCCGGGTGCTTCCCGAGGCGGGAAGCGCGCAACGCGCAGCCAGACAGAAAAAACGCTAGAGCTCGTCTGAGACCGGCTCATCGAACTACAGTCGGCTTGCCTTCAGGCTGCGGAATCATAGTCCGAGCAGTGTTGCGATAAAGGCTCATGTAAGCATCGGCCATAGCCTGGAGTGTAAAGCGTGCCTGGAACGCAACTGTCGCATTGGAAGAGAATCGTTGCCGTTCCGCATCATTGGTCGCCAACTGAAGAATCGCCGCCGACATTCCAGCCGGGTCAGAAACCGGCACCGTGAACCCCGCCTGCGCCAGCCGTACCGCTTCCGCCATACCGCCCACATCGGTAACGATTGTCGGGAGCCCCAGCGAGAAAGCCTGTAGCAGGGACATGGGCAGTCCCTCGGACTTCGACGACATAATAAATGCGTCGGCCGCGCAAAAGAACGGCGCCACGTCGAACTGCTGTCCCCAGAATGTAATTTGCGGCCCGATGCCCAACTCTGCAGCTAGACTCTCCAAAGCGCCTCGTTCGCTGCCATCACCCACCATCCAAAGCCGCAATGCCGGCATAGACCCAAGCGCAACCTGAAAGGCGTGCAGCAGGAGTGCATGGTTCTTCACTGGCTCGAGCCTGCCCACGTAAACCAGCGTGAACCCTTCCTTCGTAGGCCACAATTCTTTGGCAACGCGCTCTAGAGGTACCGCGCCGTTGTAAATGCGCACAATTTTTCTTGGCGAGACGCTGTGAATACTTCTCATGTTATTTGCCGTCGCGTCGCAGATGCCAACGATCCAATCGCAACAAGTAGCAGCTACGCCATATTTCAACTCCGCAATGAATCTGCGTGGCGGGCCGACTAGACTATGCCGGGTCGATACAATGCTGGGCACGCCGGCCATTCTGGCAGCCATGGCGGCATAGACTGTAGGCGTCGGATTATGTAGATGGACCACGTCAGGACGCGATTCTTTAAAAGTGCGAAAAAAGCTTCTCGTGGCGTCCGTCAAATGCTGACCCAAGTTGGCCACTACAGCGAAACCATCTGCTCGCATCCGTTCGCCGAGCGGGCCAAGTGACGCTATCGCGTAAACGCGGGGGTCGTGACCCTGCTCCCGTTGCAGGTGGCACATCTGCGAGACGAGCGTCTCAGCCCCGCCGATTTCCATGCTGTCAACCACATGCGCAATTCTCATTCAGTTCGCCTGAACCTCCGACAGCACCGCGTTGATGAAGCCTCTGTTTCCAACATCGATCGCGGCAAGAGCTTGACCGCCGAAATCAGTGCATCAGGTTCACAATCCGAAGCATAAGGTAGATGAAAAGAAACAGTGACACCATCGTTATTGCGGCGTATGGCAGCACACGCGCGAGCGCCGGGCGAGAAGCGACCATTCCTCGCCGTAAGGCCATCTCGAACACCACCTCGGCCATGGAGCCCAGCAGAAAAAACGTCATGACAAAAGCACGCGACAGGAACCATCCCGCAGCCAGAAAGCCGGCAAGCGACAAAATCATCAAACGCCCAAGCCGGTTAACTTCTGCCTTGTCGATTTCCTCAATCTTCGTTGTTGGCGATGGATAGAGTCCCTCCTCGGGCGGAATCGACTCTCCTTCACTTACCTTCGAACTTGAAGCAATCTCCAGGGAGTCCCTCACCGTAGGAAACAGGAACAGGCACCAAAAGAAAAATCCGAATGTGCCAAGTTCCGCCAGACAGACTGCGATTGAGTTATGCGCTGTATGCCCTAGAT
>JBAPYY010000417.1:0-4941 GCA_049284975.1 Occallatibacter sp. | reverse complement strand
CCGCCCGTGCATGGGACGCTGGCTGGAACGCGGTCCGCATGAACATGCGCACCTGCGGCGGCACTGAAACGCTGACGCCCACGCTCTATCATTCCGGCCTTTCCGGCGATGTTGGCGTGGTGGTTGGCCATT
Source organism: Occallatibacter sp. (assembly GCA_049284975.1). GTDB lineage: Bacteria > Acidobacteriota > Terriglobia > Terriglobales > Acidobacteriaceae > Telmatobacter. The sequence goes on along the minus strand of JBAPYY010000417.1, from coordinate 4,809 downwards.
ATGCCGAAAAGTTCGGCCTGAAGCGCGTGGCGCTGGTGGGCTACTCAATGGGTGGCAACATCGTACTCAAGCTCGCTGGGGAATGGGGCACTCAACCGCCTCTGTGCGCGGTGGCTGCAGTTTGCCCTGCTATCGATCTCGCTCCCGGCGCGGACGCACTGCACGAAGGGCTCAACCGCCTCTATGAGTGGAGGTTTCTGCTCGGGCTCTTGGCGCGCTACAACCGCAAAGCAAAGCTGTTTCCCGATATCTATGCGACCCCAAAAGATATCGGGCTGGTACGCTCAATTCGCGATTTTGACAACAAGATTGTGGCTCGCTACTGGGGTTTTCGCGATGCTGATGACTACTACCATCGTGCGGCCAGCGCCCGCGTGGTAGACCAGATTGCGGTTCCCACGCTCGTATTGCACGCCCAGGATGACCCCTTCATTCGCCTGCTTCCGGAGACCCGGGCCAAGCTCGAAGCTAACCCGTATGTGGCCTTTGTCGAGACCTGCCACGGTGGTCACTGCGCCTACCTTTCCCGCGACCCCGGCAACGAGATTCACTGGGCAGAGGCGACAGTGATGCGCTTCCTGCACAGACGGGAACCGCCGAGGCCAAACTCGGATGGAAGCTGACTGGGAGTTCGAAATTTGCGCCGATGCCGTTGACCTTGCCGCGCCGGTAATCGAAGCTCACTGGTCAGGATTCGTCGATCTGCGCCTTTCGCCCGAGCGTGCATGGGATTTGCCTGAGACCGTTCAATTTCCAGCGCTGGGTGTGGCTCTTGCAAAGCTGAATTCTGGTGATTCACTGGTATGGACCTCAAAGTGCGACGTCTGGCCGCATCTGGAACGGGAGGCCTTTGATCCAGACGAGTTGGACGCGCCGCCCGGCCGCGCTGCTCACGCCATGGGTTGTTACATTGATCTGTTGCCCAGGAAGACTTGGCGCTCACCAGACATAGCCGCCACCGATTGCAATCGCGTGTGCAAACTTCTGCGCGCCGTGCCGATTCGTTGTTGTCGCGCCGATCTCGTCATCCGCCGCGCCTTCATCTTTCCCGACCTTATGGACCTGGGAGTCACCGCCTACCTGACCTCATGTGGCGAGTCCTCCGCCCAGGCGGCACAGACGTTTCAGGCTGCATTAATGGCATTTACGAATGTACTCTGCGCTCACTCAACGCTAGAATAGGAAAGTGCACGGGCGAGTAGCTCAATTGGATAGAGCACCGGCCTTCTAAGCCGGGGGTTTCGGGTTCAAGCCCCGACTCGCCTACCACCTTAGAATCAATAGATTATCTATTCTTTTCAGGACGACAAGAGCATGTGGTTGCAAACCGGCTCTGAAGAGCTATAGGGAAACCTGTAGGGACACGGAGAAGGGCGTGTCCGGCGGCCATCTTTCACACTTTCTCGTACAACTCTTCGCGGTCATAACGGGAATTTTGAGTGGCCGAGATGAATTCTGGCCGCGACAAACGCAGAAGTACGCTCAGTTGATCCGATATTTCCCGAGAAAATACCTATTGTAAAAATAGGTATTTTAATGCTATTGTTCCCGTTATGGCAAAGAATCCCCAACATCGCGATCTTTTCCCAGGCGCTCTTGAAATCATGATCCTGCAGTCGCTCCGCCTGCGACCGATGCATGGCTATGCTCTCGTCAAGCACATCAAACAAGTCTCGGACAACTTGCTTCAGGTTGAGGAAGGATCTCTTTACCCGGCATTGCAGCGAATGCTGCGGGAGGGATGGCTGGAATCGGATACCGGATTGTCAGCGAAGGGGCGTCCTACTAGAATCTACCGGCTCACCGACGCGGGCGTTCGGCACCTGGAGAAGGAAGTGATCAGCTTCGAAAAGATGTTCACCGGAATCACGCGCGTACTGGCTGTCGCCAAGGTATAGGAGGTCAACCATGCACGGTCTGAATAGACTCTTCAGCCGCCATCGACGTTATGACGACATCTCGGTTTCGATCCGGGAGCACATTCGGGAACGTGCAGAGGAATTGATGGACGAGGGCATGCCACATGAACAGGCCGAGCAAACGGCACGGCGCGAGTTCGGCAATGTGGCTCTCATGCAGGAGCGCAGCCGTGAAGTGTGGCAGTTGGCCGCTCTCGAATCTATTTTGGCCGACCTCAAACTCAGCTTCCGTCGCATGAGCAAATCCCCAGGGTTCACGGCAACCGTGCTTCTTACCCTGGCAATCGGCATCGGCGCCAACACGGCAGTCTTCAGCGTGGTGAATCGCGTGCTCCTGAAGCCGCTGCCTTATCCGGACTCCGAGCGGCTTGTGGCTCTCTGGCTGAACGCTCCCGGCGCCGAAGGGCTGTCGAATTTTAACAGCGGCCTCAAGCTTTCGTCGTCGATGTACCTCACCTTTTCGCGGCAGAACCGGACGTTTCAGTCGATGGGCGTGTGGACTATGCGTTACGCGAATGTCACTGGCATCGCGCAACCCGACCAGGCCAACGCCGCGTTAGTCAGCGACGGCGTGCTAGAGACGCTCGGCGTTCCGCCTCTGACCGGGCAGTGGTTTTCGGCTTTCGATCAGGACCCGCGCGGCAGGAAGACCGTCATGCTGAGCTACGGCTACTGGCAGAGGCGATTTGGTGGCGACCGCGGCGTAATTGGCCGCGCCATTCAGGTGGATGCGCAGACGCGCGAGATTATCGGTATCATGCCGCGCGGCTTTCGGATGGTCGATCAGGATTTTGATCTCCTGATTCCTTTCGCCTTCGATCCCACCAATCAGAAACTGGCTGGATTCGGCTACGATGGAATCGCTCGTCTCAAACCGGGCATCACTCCGGCCCAGGCGAATGCCGACATTGCGCGGCTGATTCCTATCTGGATGGACTCCTGGTCGAATGGCCCCGGCACCAATCCGCATTACTACGAGATATGGAAGATCACGCCCAACTTCCGCTCATTGAAACAGCAAGTTATCGGGAACATAAGCAACGTGTTGTGGGTGGTGATGGCGACGGTCGGCCTAGTGATGCTGATTGCGTGCGCCAATGTCGCCAATCTTCTGCTGGTGCGAGCGGAGTCGCGTCATCAGGAGCTTTCCATTCGCGCTGCGCTGGGCGCAGGTCGCGCGCGCATCGCCCGCGAACTTCTCACCGAAAGCGTTCTGCTCGGGATCATCGGCGGCGTGTTTTCCGTGGGCGTAGCCTACGCGGGCCTACGGCTTCTCGTAGCTATCGGCCCTGCTGATCTGCCGCGCATGAGTGAGATAGCACTCGATGGGCGCTCTTTCGGATTTACGTTCCTTCTTGCCGTTCTTTCCGGACTGCTGTTCGGGTCCTTGCCGGCCTGGAAGTACGCGGGGACGCAAGCCTTGGCGATGACGGGCGGCGCAAACCGTACGGCGAGCGCGAGCCGCGCACAGCATCGCTCGCGCAGTGTGTTGGTCATCGCGCAGGTAGCCATGGCGCTCGTTCTCATGGTGAGCGCTCTGCTGATGATCCGCACCCTTGCCGCTCTGCGCAATGTCCAGCCAGGCTTTACGGATGCCGCCCATGTGCAGACTGTAAACATTTGGATACCAGAGTTGCTGGCCGCGGACCCGCACGTTGTGTCGCGTATGCAAAGCAATATCGCCAATCAACTCTCCGCCATTCCAGGCGTCTCTTCCGTTGGATTCGCCGCCGCGGTCCCTATGGACGGAAACGACCCGAATTGGGATGAACTCGGCGTTGAAGGCAAAAGCTATGAAGCCGGAGAGCCGCCGTTGCGGCTCTTCAACTACGTCTCACCCGGATACTTTAAGTCCCTGGGCACGCATCTCGTGGCAGGCCGCGACTTCACATGGGATGACCTGAACAATGTGCGGCCCATGATCATCGTGTCGGAGAACTTTGCGCGTGAATCGTGGGGTTCGGCCTCCGCGGCCATCGGCAAGCGGGTTCGAAAATACCAGAGTTCGCCGTGGCAGGAGGTAATTGGCGTTGTGGAGGACGTGCGCGTGCACGGCGTGGATGAGAAGGCCCCGGCTATCATCTACTGGCCGGCCATGTTCTACGACCGTTACGCGCCCCAGCCTACGATGGACGGCCTGCGCTTTGTCACATTCGTACTTCACAGCGACCGCACCGGCACAACAGGATTCCTCAACCAGGTGCAGCAGGCCGTCTGGTCCGTCAACGACAATCTGCCGCTGGCGTCGGTGCAAACAATGAGGGATATCTATACCCAATCGCTCGCGCGCACATCGTTCACTCTTATCATGCTCGGGATCGCAGGTTCGATGGCGCTCATCCTTGGCGTCGTTGGCATTTACGGCGTCATTTCTTACGCTGTTTCGCAGCGCACGCGCGAAATTGGAATTCGTCTGGCGCTCGGCGCGCCGAAGAGCGAACTGAAGTGGATGTTCGTCCGTTCCGCGCTGCTGCTTACGGCATCAGGCGTCGTAATTGGCCTGGGTGCAGCGGCTACGTTGATGCAGTTGATAAAGTCGCTGCTCTTCGGCATCAGCCCGCTCGACCCCTTCACCTACATCACGGTGCCGTTGATCCTGGCGGCATCCGCTGCACTCGCGAGCTATCTGCCGGCTCGTCGTGCGGCCGCGGTCGATCCGGTTGAAGCATTGAGAGCCGAGTAGCGCAACGGCAAGGGCGCGGGAACTTCCTGAATGAAAAAGCCTGAAAAACGTTAGGTTCCTATCGCGACTGCCCCGACGAACGAGGCGGGATTGGTCCTTGTGAGGCCATGACGATAAATCGGGGCAGACCTATTCCTTAGAGCATTTTAGGAATTACTGTAGACCGTTGATGCAGTGATTGAACCATGCCTTTGCGTTGTCTGGAGT
>JBAPYY010000416.1:0-1525 GCA_049284975.1 Occallatibacter sp. | reverse complement strand
CATTATGGTAGACAGTGAAGAGGTCGTTTCCTGTGCCGCCTAAGATGGTCGTTTCGAAACTGATGCCGTTGCTGAGGTACCCCTGACTGGTGAGCGTGGTCGCGAATTGGTCGCCGGCCGCCACTCCGGCCGCGGCGTCGCGCAGCGACTGGAAGACCTGGCCCACTTGGAAGGTGTCATTGCCGCCGCTGCCCTGCACGAGCGTGTAGGTCAGGTTGTCGTCCATGGTCACGGTATCATTGCCGCCGAGCGTGTTGACGACGAGATCGCTAATGGCGCCAGTGTAGTTGACTCTCTCCACATTCGAGTTCGCATCGAGATCGGCGACAAAGGCTGAGCCCGTCGTGTTCGCCCTCATCAGGATGTTGTCGGCGTTGTTCGTGCCGTTGATGGTGAGGGTGCTCCCGGCCGTGGGTGCGGTAGATGATAACTCGATGGTGTTCGCATCGACCACGATGACGTAATAGGTTGCGCCATTCGTCAGTCCACCGATTGCGGTTCCGCCGCCGTCGTTGTAAACCACCCTTTCGCCGTTCAAGTAACCGTTGGAAGCAATGGAGAGGGTGTTCGCTGTCGTGTTTACGGCTTGGGCGGCATTGAATGGCAGCGTTTCCACCACTGCTTGCAGCGTCTGGGTATTGCTGGAGCCGAGGCCGGTGAACGCGACGATGACGGGGTTCGCCTCCAGGGCGTCAGCCAGCGTGGAAGCCAGCTGGATGGTGTTCGGACCTGTGACTACCACGTAATAAAGTTCGCCGTTATTGAGTCCGCCGATGGAAGTGGGCGCGCCCGTCGCTGTCGTCCCGTAATCGTACCGTACGACATCGCCGGTTTGATACTCGTCCGTACTTACAGTGATGGTGGAATTCGACAGATTGACATCCGAGCTTGCATTGAACGACTGGTCGGCCACGGCCGGGCTGAGTGTCTGACTTGATCCAGAGCCGGTCGAGGTCAGCGTCACCGGCGTCATCGAGGGCGCGGATGCGTTCACGTTGATGACGTAGTTATTCGATCCCGTGTAATCCACCGTGTAGCTGGTGTTTCCAGTTCCGCCGTCGAGATTGAGGTCGCCGTTGGTGATGGACTCCGGCTGGTTGACGGTGATCGTGTCCTGGCCCGAGCCGTCGTAAACATTCGTCGTGCCCGAGAGGGTCATGTTCTGAAGCAGGATGACGTTGTTGGAATTTCCGTCGCTGATGTTGTTCGTAGTGGAGGACAGCGCGCCGAAGATGTCGATGGTGCTACCAGAGGCGGCGATGTTGATGGTCGTGCCCGCCAAAATCGTCGAATTCGAGTTGAGCGTGAAATTGCCGCCCGCGGTGATCGCGACCGAACCGGCCGTAGCCGAGACATTCGAACCCGAGTTTAGCGTGAAATTCCCGGCCGCATTGATCGTGATCGAGCCGGTGGTGGCATGCAAAGTCGAGTCGCCGTTCGGGGCGGCGCCAATTACCACGTTGTCTGCGGCCTGAAGAGTGATATTGCCGCCGGTCGTCTCTACCGTCGCGGCGGTAATCGTGAT
>JBAPYY010000415.1:0-6214 GCA_049284975.1 Occallatibacter sp. | reverse complement strand
GATAACGCCAGATAAAGGTAGAAACTGGTTCTGCGACTCATTGGATGTTCCTCATTCTCGCCGAAACTTGTTTGTTTGCCTGAAGCCATTGACTTCTTACCTAGCGGCGATTCTTCCGTTTGGCGTCGATTCTTGGCCAGTACGGGAATGTATCGGCGTAGAGTTCGCCGTCGAGATCGGACACCCGTTGCTGCATCCGCGCCTGCGCGTCGCGAATGGCGTTGTTGTACACGGCCGGTCCTACTTCTTCCAATAAGAAATCGAGCAGCAAACCGGCGGGCAGGTTTCCGATGGGCTCCGGCATATTTTCTTCAAAATAGCGTTGGAGCGATGCAATCGCGTCGGCACGAGTCTGTTTGGAAATTTCAATCGTCGTCATTTGTGCTGATTCCTTGCCCGGCTCATTGCCCCCGGCGAAACCGATTTGCTTGTTCGAACTCATCGCGCAACTCCGGTGTGCGCAGATTTTCGCGCAGATGAGCGAGCCTTTGCTCCAGCGCGAGCAGCGCGGCCTGAACATTTTCGGTATTGGTTTGCGCGATGTCACGCCACATGGAGTAGGGACTGGCGCCCAGACGCGTCATCTCGCTCAGCGCGCGTCCGCCCACGTCTTTCAGTTCCGGCGCATCGCCCACTTCTTCTTCTAGCAGCGCGCTCATGGCCGTGGCCACAAACTGCGGCAGGTGGCTGACCCACGCGACTAACTCATCGTGGCGTGCGGGTTCCAGGTCAAGGGTTTTCGATCCCATGGCTGCGACCCATTCGCGCCAGCCCTTCACTAACTCAACGGAATGAGGAGAGCGCTGCCAGGTTGGGTCGTCTGTAAAGAGCCACACCGCCCCGCGAAAAAGATTCGCATCGCCGAGCGCCGCGCCGCCACGTTCCTTGCCAGCCATGGGATGCCCCGGCAGAAACGCCGCGCGCTCCGGCGTATTGAAGAGGCGTCCCGCGGCTGCGGTGATCTGCGCCTTGGTGCTGCCCACGTCGGTGACCAGATGCTCGGAGCCAAGCACGCCGGAAAGCTTCACCATCCAGTCGAGCGTCGCATAGATAGGCACAGCCAGCAGCACCACCTGGCTCTCACGCGCCGCCTGCAACGGGTCCGCCGCAATCGAATCCAAAGCGCCCATGGAGAGCGCCGTCTGCGCGCCTTCGGGGCTTCGATTCCAGCCGGTAATGGAGCCGTGAAAGCCAGCAGCGCGCAACGCCAATCCAACCGACGTGCCCAGCAACCCGGTACCGAGGATGGAGATGCGCTCGATCATGGTTTGTCTCTCAGACTAACGCAAGAAGCTTGACGGGAACTGAATTGGGAACCGGGATTACTCGCCGGGAACAATATGAATCGCGTCGGGTACATCGTCGCTCTTGCTCGTTCCCTCCTCCTCGTCAACATCGGGGTCCCCTTCGCGTTTGTCCCTGCGCGACAGAATGACCATGGTCCACAAGGAAAGGACGAACAGAGGCAAGCCAATTGCGAGTGCAGGTATGCCGACTCGGAAGGCGTGTTTGCTAGCGTCCGCAAAGTCTTCTAGACGGGAGTTCGAAAACGGTTGAAATGAGTAGTACACCAGCACAGGCCCGTGGTTGTCGCACGCGCCCGGAGCAAGCGGGGTTTCGCAGACTTTGCTATAGTCGTCCACCTTGGCTCCATTGACTGAAAACACGTATTGATATGCTGGCCCTCCCTTCCCGCCGAGAATTTTCACGACGCGGCCAACAGTAGTAGCTTCATGCTCTGCAGCAACACTGAAGTTGTGCGCCGATACGCACTCCACACAGCCGATCACAGTACCGCCCAATCCGCCCAGCAAGCAGATCGTCAAAACCCATCCCAATAGACCGTCCACTCGGGACCCCCTGTGAGGCGAAGAGGTGAGTAGAGCGCACGACCACTCCGCTCTTGTGCATTCCCCCTAGCGTCATATGAAAGCACTCAGTGCCCACAGGGTTCACAGATGGGACACATAGAGCGTCAAGGGCGCTTGCTCCGCTTCGTTCTTGCCATCTTACATCGTCCGCCCCACCGCCTTGGCAATCACTCGCAACTGGCCCATCAGTTCATCGAACTGGTCGAGGTAGAGCGTCTGCGCGGCGTCGGATGCGGCCTTGTCGGCGTTGGGGTGAACCTCAACCAGAATCGCGTCAGCGCCTGCGGCCACAGCGGCCCGCGCCATCGGCGCCACCATATCGCGCCGGCCCGTGCCATGTGAGGGGTCGCCCACAATAGGCAGATGCGAGAGCTTGTGAATCACCGGAATCGCCGAGATGTCCATGGTGTTGCGCGTGGCTGTTTCATAAGTTCGAATGCCGCGTTCGCACAAGATCACATCGTAGTTGCCGCCGGCCATGATGTATTCGGCCGACAGCAGCAGCTCCTCAATCGTCGCCGCGATGCCGCGCTTCAGCAGCACAGGCTTGCGCATCTGCCCAAGCTCGCGCATCAGGTTGAAGTTCTGCATGTTGCGCGCGCCCACCTGAAAACAATCAACGTAGAGCGACATCTCCTCGATCTGCGAAATCTCCATGACCTCGCTGACCGTGAGCAGGCCGTGTTCCACGGCGGCCTCTTGCATCATTTGCAATCCCGGAATGCCCATGCCCTGAAAGGCATAGGGCGAAGAGCGTGGCTTGTACGCGCCGCCCCTCAAGAAGTTGGCGCCGGCAGCCTTGACGCGCGCGGCGGTCTCAAACATCTGCTCGCGGTTTTCGATCGAGCATGGCCCGGCCATCACTGCTACCTGTTCGCCGCCAACCTTGACGCCGTTGGCGAATTCGATGACCGTTCCCTCCGGGCGAAAGGCGCGGCCGGCCAGCTTGTAAGGCGAGCTGATGCGGATCACGTTAAGCACGCCCGGTAGCACTTCAAATTTGGTCAGATCCACATTGGCTGTGGGCCCCACTCCCGCGAGAATGGTTTGCGATGCGCCTGTGGTGCGATGAACGCCGACGCCGACTTCTATCATGGCGTCGATAACGGCGTCGATCTGTTCCTCGGTCGCTTTTTCCTGCATGGATACGATCATTTTTTATTCCCTGTCTCGCGCTCTTCAGCGCCGCTGCCGTGGCCCGACGTATCACCCCCGCGACCAGGACCTGTCGCCGGGGACCCCGATGCATTCGCCTGGGCATTTCTCTCTGAAGCCAACTCGTTCTTCTGCAAAGCCCGCATCACGTCGATGATGCGCTCGTAGATATGCGTCAATTCGATGTCCGGCAAGGGACCTTTGTTGGCCGCGCGCACATTGGCGTAAACCACTTTTTCGCGCGCCGGTTCGTAAACCGGCAGCGACGTGGCGGCCTTCAGGTGACCCACCATTTGCGCGGCGCGGGCCCGCTCGCTCAGCAATTCCACAAGCTGGCGGTCCAGAACATCAATTTGGTCTCGCAATTCTTCCAGCGTCATTTCATCCTCGTGTTGCGCCCAGTGGCCGGTCCGTTGAGTAGGGACCCGGCAAACCGGTTGCATAGGAACAAGAATTGAATACTGCATGCGGCACCGGCGCCGCTTGCGGGGATTTACCGGGCCAGCGCTGCCTGCGGCATGCGGAGGCCCTTGATAAATCGAGCCACTGCGCCTGGTGCAGTCTGAGGCGTCGAATGTTCTATTAACTCGACAATCGCGCTGCCGACCACCGCGGCATCAGCAAACTCGGCCACCTGCGCAACGTGTTCCGCGTTGCTGATGCCAAAACCCACGGCCACCGGCAGCTTGGCGTATCGCCGGATGCGGTCGACGAGCGAGGCTGCGTCGGAGGTCAGGCTCTGCTGCGTGCCCGTGATACCCACGCGAGAGATGGCGTAAACGAAACCTTTTGAATGTGTCGCGATAGCTTCCAGCCGTTCGTCGGGACTGGTGGGCGCGGCCAGAAAAATCGGCGCAAGCCCCGTGCGGGCCATCTCGCTCAGATACTCGCCTGCCTCTTCGACAATCAGGTCTGTAACCAGCACGCCGTCGATGCCATTGGCCGCCGCCGCATCAGCGAATCGATGGAGGCCGTAGCGCAGAATCGGATTCAGATAACTGAAGATGACCAGGCCCGCCGTGGACCGCACCATGCGAATTTCTTTGGCTAGTTTGAGAACATCCTGGAGCCGCGTTCCCCTGGCCACAGCGCGCTCGCTGGCGCGCTGAATTACCGGCCCGTCAGCCAGCGGGTCGCTGAACGGTACGCCCAACTCGATCACATCCGCGCCCGCATCGATGGCCGCAAGCGCAATCTCGCGCGTGGCGTCGAGGCTTGGATCGCCCGCCGTCAGATATACAACTAATCCCGGTTTGTGATCGAAACTTATCGCCATGGAAATTAGCTGTCAGGCTCCCTGAAGCTTCAACTCTCGCGCCAGAATGCCCATATCCTTGTCGCCGCGTCCTGAAAGGTTCACCACCAGTATGTCACGGGCCGCCATCGTAGGGGCAATGCGAAGAGCCTCGGCAACCGCGTGCGCGCTTTCGAGCGCCGGTAAAATCCCCTCCGTGCGCGCAAGCTTCACTACTGCTTCGAGCGCGGCCGCGTCATCCTGCGAAACATACTCCGCGCGTCCCGAATCGTGCAGCATGGCGTGTTCCGGCCCGATGGAGGCATAGTCGAGTCCGGCGGAAACCGAATGAGTGAGCGCAATCTGGCCGTTCTCGTCCTGCAAGACATAAGAATATGTCCCCTGCAAAACTCCCGGCGCACCGCCGCGGAACCGCACCGCATGGTCGCCCAGCGCAGTGCCGCGTCCGCCAGCCTCCACGCCAATCAGCCGGACTTGTTTGTCGGGAATGAACTCGTAAAATGCGCCGATGGCATTCGACCCTCCGCCCACGCAGGCAATAATAGCGGTCGGCAGACGGCCTTCTTTTTCGAGAATCTGCTCCTTCATTTCGCGGCTGATGCAACGGTGGAAGTCGCGCACCATGGTGGGATAAGGATGCGCACCGAGCGCGCTGCCGAGAAGATAGTAGGTCGTCCGGACGTTGGTAACCCAGTCGCGCATGGCCTCGCTGATGGCGTCTTTCAGCGTTTTTGATCCCGACGAAACCCCTCGAACCTCGGCGCCAAGAAGGCGCATACGAAGCACGTTGAGTTCTTGGCGCTCCATGTCCACATCGCCCATATAGACCACGCATTCCAGGCCCAGCAGGGCGCAAACAGTAGCAGTAGCCACGCCGTGCTGCCCCGCGCCGGTTTCCGCAATCACGCGCTTCTTGCCCATGCGCCTGGCCAGCAATCCCTGGCCGAGGGCGTTATTGATTTTGTGCGCGCCGGTGTGCAGCAAGTCTTCGCGCTTCAGATAAATCTTCGCCCCGCCCAATCGCTCGGTGAGCCGCTTGCAAAAGTAGAGCGGCGTGGGCCGACCCGCATAATCCTTCAACAGCCCTGTCAGTTCCGTTTGAAATGCCGCATCAGCCTTGGCCAGATCGTACTCACGCTCAAGCTCAGTCAGCGCGGCCACCAGCGTCTCCGGCACGTAGCGCCCGCCATAAACGCCAAACCGCCCGGCGCTCGATTCGGATGGAACTGCCGGAAAAGTAATCGATGCCATGAGGGGCCTCCTGCGGGCGTGCAGAAAAAGTTGGGAACAATTCAGTGTACTAAAAGCGCGCTTCGCAGTGCTCGTTGAGAATCTGCGGCGGTTTGGCTTTGCCTGTGCCTAATCTGGATACAGTTCCAGAGACCTGACTCTGATTCTGCGCGCATTATCTCCCTCATCAATGACAAACGTCAGTCTTCGCAATGCCTTGCGCTGCTCGCCAAGCCACGCAAGGATCGCAACGGCCTTAGGTGGCAAGTGACCTCGGAGGGGCAGCTGAATTCCAGAAGACTTCGGAAGAACGCCGCACACTGGAATTTCGGTCAGAGCGCCACATGCCAAATCAGGTATGGACGCAAGATCCTCAATGAACAAATCTCCGTTGTCACATTTCGTTGTACCGAAGCGGAAGTGCCCCATTTTGCATTGAGAATACTGACTAATGATGCTAGCGAAAAGTGGAGTTAGATTGATGACGCGTTTATCATTTGCTGCAAAATCGTCGTTGTCAGTGAACCATATAATGTTCTGCCCCTGGCCAGACAAACCTGCGATGAACAACGCTCCGAGATGAGCTATAAGCGTTATCTTCCTATTAATCTGCGTCGGCAACTCAGCTAGGCTACGTGGAATTTGTAAATGGTCCTCCATTGTCATTGTGAGCGACCGGATAAACTTCTTATCTACCAAAACT